>DATBLK010000011.1:0-6520 GCA_036555405.1 Anaeromyxobacteraceae bacterium | reverse complement strand
AGGTCGCTCTTCCGGTCGCGGGCCGGGTCGTGGACGTACCGCGTCCCGGGCGTGGAGGCGAGGATGGCCTCGACCCGCGCCGCCGCGCCGGCCAGGGCGGCGGGGTCGTCGGCGAGGACGCGCACCGCCACCGGCGCGTCGACGGGCGGGCCGTTCTCGAACTCGCGCAGCTCCACCCGGGCGCCGGGAAAGCCGGCCAGCTCGGCGCGGAGCGCGGCCAGGACCCGGTCGTTGCGGGCCTGGTCGCGCGAGTCCAGCTCGGCGAGGACCTCGGCGAAGCCGGCCTTCTCGTTCTGCTGGGCGACGTTGTAGTAGACGCTCGGGTTCCCCTTGCCCACGTTGGCGGTGACGCGGCGCACCTCCGGGTGGCGCGCCAGCACCTCCTCGACGAAGCGGGCGCCGCGGTCGGCCCCGGCCAGGCTCGTCCCGTCGGGCGCCTCGACGGTGACGCGGAACTGGGGGAGGCCCGCCTTGGGGAAGAGGCTGAAGCCGATGCGGGGGACGAGCGCCAGGCTCCCGGCGAAGAGCAGCGCGGCGACGCCCAGGGTGAGAGCGGGTCGGGCCAGGGCGCGGTGGAGCACCGGCCGGTAGGAGACCTGGATGGCCCGCATCAGGGCGCGGAAGACGGCGTTGCCGTGCCGGCCCTCGCTGCGGAGCACCCGCGACGAGAGGAAGGGGACCACGGTGAGCGAGATCAGCAGCGAGGCCAGGATGGTGAAGACCACCGCCACCGGCATGGAGCGGATGAAGAGGCCGGCCGCGCCCGGCAGGGCCAGGAGCGGGAGGAAGGCGAAGACGAGCGTGGCGGTGCAGCCCAGGACCGAGAGGGTGATCTGGCGCGTCGCCTCGACGGCCGCCTCCCGCGGCGCGTGGCCCTCGCGGACGAAGCGGGCGATGTTCTCCACGACCACCACCGAGTCGTCGACGAGCAGCCCCAGGGCGATGACGAATCCGACGATGGAGAGCTGGTTCACGGTGAAGCCGGCGAGGTGGAGGGCGGAGACGCCGAGCGCCAGCGAGAGCGGGATGGAGATCATCACCACCCCGGCGGCGCGGAGGCCCAGGGGAAGGAGGGTGACGAGGACCAGGAGGATGGCGATCCCGAAGTCGCGGGCGAAGCCGGCGAGCCGGTGCTCGACGTTGCTCGCCTGGTCGAAGGAGAGGCCGAGCGAGACGCCGGGCGGGAGGGCGGCCCGGACGCCGGTCAGGACCTCCTCCATCCGCCTGCGGACCTCGAAGAGGTTCTGCCGTTCCTTCATGTTCGCGGCCACGAGCACCGCGCGCTTCCCGTCGAAGCGGACGAGGTGGACCGGCTCGGCGTCGCCCAGGGTGACCCGGGCCACGTCGCCGACGCGGACGGCCCGCCCCTCGACGCTGCGGATCGCGGTCTCGGCGATCTCCTCCACCGAGCCGTAGTCGCCGCTGGTCTTCACCGACAGCGTCCGGGCGCCGGCGTCCAGCGAGCCGGCCGGGATCGACCGGGCGTCGGCGGCGACGGCCTGGAGCAGCTCCCCGGCCGAGACGCCCAGGGCCGCCATCCGCTGGGCGTCGACGGCGACCTGCACCTCCCGCCGCGGAAGGCCGGCGATGGACACGCTCGCCACTCCGGGCACGCCCTCGAGGCGCGTCTTGAGGTCCCGCGCCAGCCGCTCCAGCTCCCGGGAAGGCGCGGTTCCGGAGGCCAGCGCCACCTGGATCACGTTCACCCGGGCGGCGTTGAACTCGTCCACCTCGAGGCGGGCGATCTCGCCCGGGAGGCGCGGCCGGAGCGCATTCACCTCGCGGAGCACCTCGTCCCGCTTCCGGGCCGGGTCGGTGCCGGCCGTGAACTCGATCCGGATCACCGCCAGGCCGTCGTCGACCTCGGTCCTGATGGACTTCACGTCGTCGAGGGCCTTGAGCTGGGCCTCGATGGGGTCGACGACCAGGCGCTCGACGTCGCCGGGGCCGGCGCCCGGTAGCACGGCCACCACGCCGAAGTTGGGGTAGGGGAAGGTCGGGTCCTCGGCCTTGGGGATGGAGAGGAGCGAGGAGACGCCCAGGGCGGCGAGCCCGGCGAAGACGACGAGGGTGAACTGCCAGCGGCGGACCGAGAATGCGGTGAGGTTCATGGCCATTCCCTCGCTACTCGGCGACCCGGACGCGCCGGCCGTCGCTGAGGCGGGCGGCGCCGTCGGTGACCACGAGCGGGAGCCCCTCGACGCCGGCGGAGAGCACCGCCCGGTCCCCCTGGAGGAAGGCGATGCGGACCGGCACGCGGCGCGCCCGGCCGCCGTCGACGGCCCAGACCGCGCCGCGCTCGCCGTCGCCGTCCACCACCGCGGCGATGGGAACCGCGCCGGCGGCCGGGACGGCCCGCTCGATCTCGACCTTGGCGGTGAGGCCGGTGAGCAGCGCCGCTCCCGGGCCGGGGACGTCGATCGCCACCTCCACCTGCCAGGTGCCGGTGCCGCGCCCGGCGGCGCGCCCCACCTCGGCGACGCGCCCGGCGATGGGGCGCTCCGGGCGGGCGTCGATGGTGACGCGGGCCGGGGTGCCCGGCGCGAGGTCGAGGACGTCGCGGTCGGCGACGGCGGCCCGGACGACGAAGCCGCGGCCCCTCCCCGAGACGCGGAGGACCGGTCGACCCGGCGCCACCACCTCGCCGGGCTCGGCCATCCTCCGCTCCACCCAGCCGTCGTCGGGCGCGACCAGGGCGGCGTGGCGCAGGTTGAAGCGGGCGGCGGCGGCCGCCGCCTCGGCCACCGCCTCGGCGGTGCGCGCGTCCTCGGCGGCGGAGCGCGGCGCGGCCTCGGCGGCCGCCAGCTCCGCGGCCCGCGCCGCGTCTCGCCGCGCCTTTCCCAGGCCCTCCTCCGCCGCCCGGACGGCGGCCGCGAGCTCGGTGGCGTCGAGCGCGGCGAGGAGCTGGCCGCGGCGCACCGCCTGGCCCTCGCGGACCTCGACGCGGGCGAGGAGGCCGCCGACCTTGAAGGCCAGGTCCCGCTCCTCCTTGGCCGCCACCGTCCCGGCGGCGCGGATGGGCCTGGCCACCGGGCCGGGCTCCACCGGCGCGGTGCGCACCGGCAGGGCCTCGTCCTCCGGGGGGGAGGCGGCGCGGGCGCCGCCTCCGCAGCCGGCGAGGAGGGAGGGGGCGGCCAGGAGGGCCGCGAGAAGGGAGGGGTGGGCGATGCGGGAAGGCATGGGCTGCTCCGGCGGGGCGGGGCCCCTGATGTGATCGGCGTACACATTGCCAAGCCAAGTGAACGATGTCAACATGGACTCATGGCCGACACGCGATCGGCCCCATCGAGGGGCCACTACCACCACGGCGACCTCCGCAACGCCCTCGTCGGCGCCGCCCTGAAGCTCGTCGCCGAGCGGGGCGCCGAGGGCTTCAGCCTGCGGGAGGCGGCGCGCGAGCTCGGCGTGTCGCCGGCCGCGGCCTACCGGCACTTCGCCGACAAGGCGGCCCTCCTCGGCGCCGTGGCCATCGACGGCATGGGCCGCCTCGCCGCCGAGATGGAGAAGGACCTGTCGCGCGTCCCGGGCCCCGCCGGCTCGGCGGCCCACGCGGCGGCGTCGCTGGCGGCGGTGGGCGGCGCCTACGTCGAGTTCGCGCTGCGCCACCCCGCGCACTTCCGGGTGATGTTCGGCCCGTGGTGCGAGCACCCGGCCATGGACCGGCTGCCGCCCGAGGTCCTGCGCGGCGGGCGCGACCCCTACCAGATCCTGGTCGACGTCCTCGACGCCCTGGTCGCCTCGGGGGCCGTGAGGGCGCAGGCGCGCCAGGGCGCGGAGATCGCCGCCTGGTCGATGGTGCACGGCCTGGCCTCGCTCCTCGTCGACGGGGCGCTCGAGCTCGGCGCCCGCGAGCGGGTGCAGGCGATGGTCCTGCTGGGCCGCACCCTCCTCCTGGGCCTCGGCTGCCGTCCGTCCATCGCCGGCCCGGTCGCCGACCCCGTCGACGGCGACTCGCGGCACCCGTCGCGGAAGCGGCGCTGCTGACGCCGGCCGTCCTTGAACTTCGACGCGGCCGACGCTACAAGGGGCACCCCTCCGGAGGTGCCATGGTCCGCCGCGCCGTCCTCTCGGTCTCCGACAAGACGGGGCTCGTCCCGTTCGCCCGCCGCCTCGCCGCCCGGGGCGTGGAGCTCCTCTCCACCGGCGGGACCCAGCGCGCCCTGGCCGAGGCCGGCCTCCGCGTCGTGCCCGTCGGCGAGTACACCGGGGCGCCGGAGATCCTCGAGGGGCGGGTGAAGACGCTCCACCCCCGCATCCACGGCGGCATCCTCTACCGGCGCGGCCTGGAGCGCGACGAGGCCGACGTCCGGGCGCGCGACATCCCGCCGATCGACCTCGTGGTCGTGAACCTCTACCCCTTCCGCGACGCGGTGGCGGCCGGCAAGAGCTTCGCGGAGTGCGTCGAGGAGATCGACGTCGGGGGCCCGTCGATGGTTCGCGCCGCCGCCAAGAACGCAGCCCATGTCGCCGTGGTCGTCGACCCCGCCGACTACCAGGCGGTGGCGACCGAGATCGAGGCGACGGGCGAGGTGTCCCAGGCGACGCGCTGGCACCTCATGCGCGTGGCCTTCGCCCACACCGCGGCCTACGACGCCGCCATCGCCGAGTACCTCACCTCGCGCGAGAGCCCGGACGCACCGCCGCGCCACTTCCCGGGGGCCCTGGCCGCCGTCTACACGCTGCGGCAGGACCTCCGCTACGGGGAGAACCCGCACCAGCAGGGCGCCTTCTACCGCGCCGCCCGCGAGCCCCAGGAGCCGACCGTGGCCTTCGCCGGCGTCCTCCAGGGCAAGGAGCTCAGCTACAACAACCTCCTCGACCTGGAGGCGGCGCTGGCGGCGGTGAAGGAGTTCGACGAGACCGCCTGCGCCATCGTGAAGCACAACACCCCCTGCGGGGTGGCGGCCGGGGCGGCGCCGGCCGAGGCCTTCGCCCGGGCGCGCTCCTGCGACCCGGTGTCGGCCTTCGGCGGCATCGTGGCCCTGAACCGGGCGGTGGACGCCGCTGCGGCGCAAGAGCTCACCGACCTCTTCCTCGAGTGCGTGGTCGCCCCGGCCTACACCCGCGAGGCCCGCGAGCTCCTGGCGACGAAGAAGAACCTGCGCCTCCTCGAGGCGCCGCGCCTCGGCGAGCCTCGGGCAGCCTGGCGGCGGCGGCCCGAGGAGACGCGCGAGCTCCGCTCCATCGTGGGCGGCCTCCTGGTGATGGACCGCGACCTCGGCCAGATCCGCCGCGAGGACTGCAAGGTGATGACCCGGCGGGCGCCCACCGAGCAGGAGTGGCGCGACCTCCTCTTCGCCTGGAAGGTGGTGAAGCACGTGAAGTCGAACGCCATCGTCTTCGCCCGGGGCGACGTCACCACCGCCATCGGCGGCGGCCAGACGAGCCGCGTCGAGTCGGTCCGCATCGCGCTGCTGAAGGCCGCCCTGCCGGTGAAGGGCTCGGCGGTGGCCTCCGACGCCTTCTTCCCCTTCAAGGACGGCGTCGAGGCCATCGCCCAGGCCGGGGCCACGGCCATCATCCAGCCCGGCGGCTCGGTGCGGGACGCCGAGGTCGTCGCCTGCGCCGACGCGGCCGGCGTGGCGATGGTCGCCAGCGGGATGCGCCACTTCCGCCACTGACCATGCCGACCCGCGCCGGCCGCGTCCTCCCGGTCGCCGGCCTCGCGGCCGCGGCGGCGGGGCTCGTCGCCGTGGGCGCGGTCACCTGGCGCGGCCTGGGCAGGCCGGCGGCCTCGGCCGACGTGACGCCCGCCGAGGCCCGCGCCGCCGCCTGGCGGGCCGCCGGGCTCACGCCCCAGGGCACCGCCGAGGCCCACGTCGCCTCCGGCCGCGAGGCGCTGGCGGCCGACCTCCCGGAGCGCGACGCCGAGGCGCTCCGCCACTTCATGGAGGCCCTGGCGCTCGAGCCGTCGCGCCTCGAGGCGGTCGCCGGCTGGCTCACCGCCTTCGCCGCCTCCGCGGGCGAGGACCCGGACGGCGACGAGCTCCGCGAGGCCCACCGCCTCGCCACCTGGGCGCTGGCCCGCGCGCCCGACCGGCCCGACCTCCTCGCCGGCTGGGCCCGGATCCTCCTCGCCGCCCCCGGCGCGCGCAACGCCTCCGAGGCGCTCGCCGCCGCCGCGAAGGCGGTGGAGCGCGGCGGGGGAGCGGACGCCCTCCTGGCGCTGGCCCAGGCGCGACTCGGGAGCGACCCGCGAGGGTCGGCCGACGCGGCGGAGCGAGCGCTCGCCGCCGCCCCCGAGGACCGCCGGCCGCTCCTCGCCGGCGCGCGAGCGTTGTGGCGGGCCGGCGAGGCCCGCGCGGCGCTGGAGCGCGTGGAGCGCCGCCTGGCGATCGACCGGGGGCACGGCGGCGCCCTGGCGCTCGAGGGCGCCATCCTCGCCGCCGCCGGCCGGGTCGACGCCGCGCGGGCGGTGCTGCGCCGCTGGGTCGCAGCCGCGCCGCGCAGCGCCGAGCCGCTGCTCGCGGCCGGCATGCTGGCGGCACAGGTGGACGGCGACCTCCCCGAGGCCCGCCGC
>DATBLK010000006.1:0-5486 GCA_036555405.1 Anaeromyxobacteraceae bacterium | reverse complement strand
TTGTCCGTGATCTCGCCTACGACTTGGACTTCTTCGAGCCGAATTCAGGCAAACGTGCTGAGGATCCCGCCTTCTACGGAGTAGACCGGCTAGACAAGGAGATTCGCGAGGCGTTGTCGCGGCTTGCTGAGCTTGGGGTGGAAACGTAGGCGAGGCGGGTCGCCTCGTCTACGTCGTCACCGATCCGGCGACCACCAGGGGATCGAGTACGTCTTCTCGGCCGGCGACCTCGGCCGGGTCTCGGTGGTGAACGAGGTGACCTACCCGGTGCCCGGAGGCCCGGCGAGCGCGCGGCTCGTGGCCCGGAACCACTACGACATGCCCTACGACGCCGCCGACCCCGGCTACGCCTACGTAGCCGGCGACCTGCCCCCCAACCCTAGGCCGCGTCCGCTGCAACCGGTTGTGGAAGCTCTCCTGGACCGAGAAGCTCCAGAGTACCCAGGCGACCCCCCAGGGCGCGGTAGGATCGCTCACCCAAGACTGGCTCAAGACCTTCGCCTTCAACGGCATCGGGAACGTGGACACTGGTAGATGGGTGGCGCGGTTCCGCGTTGGCGGCCCGTCTCCACCCGCCTCCTTTCAGGGGTCGTCTGTCTCTGTGGCCGTGCGGCCGTGCGCTCGCTCACTCACCTCTGCCGAGCAGCACGTCGAGCCCGTACGGGTGCTGCCATCGGGTGAGGGCGGGGTCGGGCCAGCCGTTCCCGTCCAGATCCTCGACGGCGATCGACGTGTATGTCCATGGGCCGGAGTAGGCGAGGGCGAGGCCGCCGGCCGGCGTACCGCGCAGCACCGCCGGCGCGCTCTCGACCGACTCCCAGGAGGCGAACGCGAAGTCGAGGCGCCCGTCGAGGTCGACGTCGGAGACGACGAACGGCGCGGCGAAGACGTTGAGCCCGACGGGGACCACGTACGGCGGCCGGAACGTGCCGTCCCCGACTCCCTCGTGGATGACGAGCGCGCCGTCGCTGCCCAGCGCGGCAACGACCGCATCGAGCCGTCCGTCGCCGTCGACGTCGGCGAGGCGCAGCGAGAGTCCACCGTACTGCCGGGCGCCCGACCACGGCATCTCGTACATGCCCGGCAATCGGTCCGGGACGCGGGGGGTTCAGCAGGCTCCCGCGCGGCACACCGCCGTCGCGCCTGGCGGCGCCGAACGAGCAGCGGGATCGCGGCGAACCTCGGGCGGCCGCGATCCGCAGGCGGCGAGGAAAGCGACGCAGGCGGCGGCGAGGACGGGCCGAGTCATGGCTTCGGCCGGGGCGAGCTCGGAGAGTCTCCCCGCCGCCCCTCCACGCCGCACGCCTTCATCCCCTCGTGCGCCGCCCGGTTCCTCGGGTCGGCCTCGAGGGCGTTCGCGTAGGCCTCGAGCGCCTTCCTGCAGTTCCCCCTGGCGCGCTCCCGGTCCCCGAGCTTCACCCAGCGCCCGGCGCTGCCGCCCGCGACCTCGGTGGGCATGGCGGCGCGCGGCGGGCGCAGGGCCTCGTCGAGCGCCACCCGGTCGATCTCGCCCAGGAGGAAGCGGACCCGCGCCCGGATGGCGTCGCAGTAGCCGATCCGCCGGTAGGGCTCGACCGCGTGGACGCGCCGGGCGCGGTCGACGATCACCACCACCGGGTGCTGGCGCAGCTCCCAGCGCCCGTAGAGCGCGTCCGCCTCGTCGAGGAGCACCGGGGAGGCGACGCCGGCCTCCTCGACCATGGCCCGGAGCACGCCGCGGGGCGCGCTCGCCGGCGCCACCGCCGCCAGCGCCACCGCCTTCCCGGCGAGGAGCCGCTCGCACTCGGCCAGGTGCCGGAGCGCCTCGAGCGAGCGCTCCTGGCCGGCGCGGAAGAAGACCACCACGTTCACCCGATCGGGCGCGAGGAGCGGGCGCCGCGCGCCGTCGAGGGCCGGGAGCGCCGCGTCCTCCACCGTCGCCCCGGCCTCCACCCGGCCCCGGGCGCAGAGGGGCGCGAGCAGCGCGGCCGCCGCGGCCAGGCGCGCCAGCCCGCGCCTCACTCGGTCACCTCCTCGCGGCGCACGCCTTCCTCCCCTCGGCCGCCGCCCGGTTGCCGGGCTCGAGCCGCAGCGCCTCGTCGAAGGACCGCAGCGCCTCGGGGCAGCGGCCGCCGGCTGCCAGCGCCCTCCCCAGCAGGGCGTGGGCGGCGGCGAGCTCGGGCGACCGCCCGATGGCGACGCGCGCCTCCGCGGCCGCCTTCTGCCACTGCTTCCGCTGGAGGAGCGCCTCGCCCAGGTGCAGGTGGCGCTTCGCCACGGCCCCGGGGATCTCGTTCGGCATGAGCGCCCTGGGCGGGTGGTCCACCCGCTCGACCGCGGCCTGGTCCACCTCCTTCAGCGCCCGCCGGATGCGGATCCGGACCATGTCGCAGTAGTTCACCTTGTGGAAGGGGACGTAGTCGAGGAGCCGGCCGCGCGCGTCGGCGATGCCCACCACCGGGTGGAGGCGGACGCCGAGCCGTCCGTAGAGCTCGTCGCCGGCGTCGACGAGCACTGCAAAGCGCACGCCGGCCTCGGCCACGGTGGCGAGCACCTCCTCCCGCGCCCAGTCTCCGGAGACCACCGCCACCCAGCGCACCGGCCGCTTCTCGAACTCCCGCTCGCACTCGGCCATCGCCTTGAGGGTGGAGAGCGAGTGGTCCTGCCGCGGCCGGAAGAAGACGAAGACGTTGGCGAGCGCGCGGGGCGACCAGAGCGCGGCGCGCCCGCCGCCGAGCGTCGGCAGCTCCTCGTCGCCCACCGGGTCCCCGGCCGCGACGTTGGCGAAGGCCAGGGCCGGCGCGGGCCCGATCCCCGAGAGCGCCGCCCCCAGGAGCCCCGCCAGCAGTCGCCGCGCACGCACCGCCGTCCCCACCGCCTACTTCCGCGACGCCCCGGCACCGGCGCGGCTGTAGGTCTTGGTCTCGTGGCAGGTCTTGGCGCAGGTCCCGCCGGTCGGCGTCTTCGTGTAGTTGATCCTCAGGATCCAGCCCTTGACGCCGTAGGGCACGCCCTGGCGGATGTGGAGCGGCTGCTTCGAGGCGTGGACGTCGTGGCAGGCGCGGCAGGTGCGCCCCCGCTCGGCCTTGTTCACGTGCACGAAGTGGAGGTTCCGCGACCCGTCGCGGAAGTTCGTCAGCGTTCTCGTCACCGGCTCGCCCACCACCTTCTCGTTGTGGCAGCCGTAGCAGAGCGCGTAGTTCTTCAGGTCGTAGGGCGCGTAGAACTTCGCCGGGTAGTCGGCCACCAGGAGGCGGAAGTTGTCGCCGCCGTGGGTCCGGTGGCAGGCGGAGCAGTCCTTTGCCGCCACCGGCGCGTGCCAGAACCTGTTCTCCTCCAGGAGCTTCTTGAAGTTCGTGAGCGAGACGCCGGCGTGGTCCTTCATGCCGTCGGCGCCGTGGCAGTTCACGCACAGGTCGAAGGGGAGCTGGATGAGGAGCTTCTCCACGTTGGCGCCGTGGGGGTTGTGGCAGCTGGCGCACCGCGCCCCCGTCTCCAGGGCGCCGTGCTTCACCCGCGCCTTCGCGGCGACCTCGCGGATGGCGGGGTGGCAGTCCTTGCACCCGGCGCCGAGCTCGACGTGGAGGAGCTTCTTCTCCGCCGAGTTGTGGGGGTTGTGGCAGTGCAGGCAGCTCTCCTGGGCCGGCGGGTGCTTGTAGCGCCGGGCCATGATCTCCTGGAACTCCTCGTGGCACCCGAAGCAGAGCTCGTTGCCCGGCTTCGACACCGGACCCGGCTTCCTGGGGTCGGCGCTGGCGTGGCAGATGGAGCAGTCGCCGGCCTCGTAGGGCCCGTGGCTCCAGGCCACCTTCTGGTTCGCCGGGAGCGGGCCGAGCCGCACCTTGAAGGTGTGCTTGCGCAGGGCCCGGGGCCCGGCCGCGGCGACCCCGCCCGCCGCCGCGAGCCCGGCCAGCGCGACGAGGATGTGGACGGTTCGCCTCCTGGCCATCGGACGTCCCCCGCTCACCAGAGCAGCTTGGGCTTCCTCGCGTTGTGCGGCGAATGGCAGCCGGTGCAGTCGCCGCCCGCCCGGGGGTGGCTCTTCACCGGCTCGCGGAACTCCTCGTGGCAGTCGAAGCACAGCGCCGGCGCCGCCTTGAGGAGCCGGCCCGGCGACCGCCCGGCCCGGACCTTCGGGTCGTGGCAGGTGCCGCACTCCCCGGCCTCGAAGGGGCCGTGCGTCGATACCGCCTCCTCGGGCGGAACCGGCGCCTGGCTCCGCTTGCGCTCCCCGGCCAGGGCCGAGACCGCGAGGAGCGCGGCGGCCGCCGCCAGGAGGAGCTTCCTCGCCACCATCGCGCCGCCTTTCCGTGAGCGGGAGCCAGCCCGGGGACTCTAGCCGCGCGGTTCCCTGCCCGGCCTTGATCGGCCCCAAGCCTACAGCGGAAGGCGCGCTTCTCGAGGGCTTCCAGCGGACGAAAACTTGCGGCGCCCGCCCCCTGGGGCATGCTGCGACGTCGGGCGATAGCGCCTGGTAGCTGCCGGGCGCGGGAGTGGCGGCGTGGGGCGGGCGCGGAACCGGAGGCGCGTGGATCGCGCGGAGGCGGCCAGGGCCGCCGGCCACCGGCTGCGGACCGCCGGGCGCGGCGCCCTGCTCCTCGCCGGCGCCGCCGCGGCGGCGCTGGGCGCGCGGGAGGGCTGGCGCCTCGCCACCTCCGGCGAGGCGCTCCGCCTGCGCGAGGTCCGCTTCACCGGGTTGCAGGCCGCCAGCGCCGAGGAGCTCCTCGAGCTCTCGCCGGTGCGCCCCGGCGACAACCTGCTCCGCGCCGACCTCGGCGCGCTGGAGCAGGCGGCGCTGCGGCACCCCTGGGTCCTCCAGGCCGAGGCGCGGCGACGCTGGCCGCCGGCGGTGGAGGTGGCGATCCGGGAGCGCGAGGCGGCGGCGCTCGTCGACCTCGGCGGGCTCTACCTCGTGGACCGCGGCGGGCTGCCCTTCAAGGCGGCGGTCCCCGGCGACGGGCTCGACCTGCCGCTGGTCACCGGGCTGTCGCGCGACGACTTCGTGCAGCGGCGCGCCGACGCCGAGGCGCTGCTGGCCTCGGCGCTGCGGCTCGCCGACGACTGGGCGGCGGCCGGGCTGGCGCGGAGCCATCCGCTCTCCGAGATCCACGTCGGCGACGAGGGGGTCGTCGCCTGGGCCGGCGAGGAGGGGATCGAGGTCCGCCTCGGCGGCGGCGACCTCGTCCCCAAGCTCGAGCGGCTCTCCAGGGTTCTCGCGGCGCTTCGCGCCGAGGGGAAGCGGGCCGAGGTGATCCTCCTCGACGACCGGCGCCACCCGTCATGGGTGACCGTCCGGCCGGCGGGGGCGCCCGGCTCGCGGCGGGCGGGACGAACGGGCCCGAGAGGGTCCTGACGGGGCGAGGCGCGACTGCGCCACTCGCCCGGAGGCAGCGGCCATGGCGAACAGCGGAGACATCCTCGTCGGCCTGGACATCGGCACGACCAAGATCTGCGCCATCGAGGAGGCGGAGCACATGGGGGGGTGCGAGATCACCACCGTCTACACC
>DATBLK010000383.1:0-9057 GCA_036555405.1 Anaeromyxobacteraceae bacterium | reverse complement strand
GGGTCGGAGAGGTTCTCCATCACGTGGATGAGCCCCAGCACCGCACCGAGGATGCCGATGGTGGGGGCGAAGCCGCCGGCCGACTCCCAGACCTTGGCGCCGACGTTGCCCTCGAGGAACTCGGCCTCCATCGCCGCCTCGAGCGCGTCGCGGGTGACGTTGGGGTCGACGCCGTCGACGACGAAGCCGAGGGCCTTGCGGAGGAAGGGCTCCCGGATCTCGGGGAGCTTCCCCTCGAGCGCCAGGACCCCGTCCCGCCTCGCCATGCCGGCGAGCTCGACGATCTGCTTCGCCAGGGCACCGAGGTCGCTCTTCCGGTCGAGGAAGGCCAGCCCCGCCATCTTCACGCCGCGGACGAAGTCCCTGGTGGGGTAGGCCACCGCGGTGGCGCCGATGGTGCCGCCGAAGACGATGAGCGCCGCCGTTCCCTGGAGGATGGAGCCGACGTGCCCGCCCTCGAGGGCCTGCCCGACGAGGATCATGGAGATGGCGAGAACGACGCCGCCGACGGAGGTGAGGTCCATGGCCTACTCCTCGCCCTCCCCGGCGCGGAAGGGCAGGACCACGCCCTTGAGCTCGGGGCCGGCGTGGACGCGCCGCCGCCAGGCGGCCACCTTGTCGACGACGTCGGGCAGCGGCTCGCGCACCATGAGGTGGAGTCCGGTGGTGAGCAGCAGGAGGGTGTCGGGCGTCGACTCCATCGTCAGGATGTGGTCGGCGTTCACCACCACGCCGGCGCCGTCCATCCGGGTGAGCGCGATCACGGGAGACGCCCCCTTTCCTCCGGGCACGCCGGGCGTGCCCGATGAGCTACCGCTTCATGGCGATGAGCTCGCCCAGGAGCTGGTCGGCGGTGGTGATGGTCTTCGAGTTGGCCTCGAAGGCCCGCTGCGCCGCGATCATGCGGACGAACTGCTCGGCGATGTCGACGTTGGACTGCTCGAGCGCGCCGGAGGAGATGAAGGCCCGCCCGCCGGTGCCGGCCGCGCCCAGCACCGGCTGGCCCGATGGGCGCGTCTCGGCGTAGAGGTTGCCGCCGATGCGCTCGAGCTGGTCCGCCGCCGGCACCAGGGCGATGCCGATCTGGCCCAGCGCGCGCGTCTGCCCGTTGGTGAAGACGCCCTGGATGACGCCGGTCTTGTCGATCTGGATGGCGGTGAGCTGGCCCGAGGACCAGCCGTCCTGGCCCACGAAGGTGGAGACCGAGGGGCTGGCGAAGCCGGTGACTCCCAGAAGGCCGGTGCCGCCGGCGCCGGTGGGGTCGCCGAAGTCGAAGGCCAGCGGCTGCGCGGCGGCGTTCAGCGGGTTGAAGGCGTCGACGGTCTGCGTCTGCGCCGTCAGCCTGCCGCCGGTGTCGAAGGAGAGCGTGCCCGCGCCGATCTCGAAGGCCACGCCCGCCGTCCCCCCGGTCACCCCGGCGCCGTCGGTCATGGCGTGCCAGTCCCAGGTGCCGGCCCCGGTGCGGGCGAAGTACACCTGCACCTGGTAGGCCTTGCCGAGGGAGTCGTAGACCGTCAGGCCGGTGGAGAAGTTCGAGGTGCCGACCGGGTTGGCGGGGTCCCAGGCCGCCGGCAGCGCGGCGTCGGCCTGGAGGTTTCCCTTCAGGGTCACGTTGGCCGTCGCCAGGGGCTGCGAGGTGGCGTTGCCGACGAGCAGGTCGCCGGCGGCGGGCAGGATGTTGCCCGCCGGATCGGCACCGAACCCCTGGACCCGGAGGCCGTCGAGGTTCACGAGGTAGCCGTCGAGGTCCCGGTCGAACTGGCCGGCGCGGGTCAGGTAGGTTCCCGACGCGCCGGTCGGCGCGGTGCCGCGGACCATGAAGAATCCCTGGCCCTGGAGCGCGAGGTCGGTGGCCACGCCGGTGTTGGCGAGCGCCCCCTGGTTCAGGATCTTCTGCACCGCCTGGAGGCGGGAGCCCAGGCCCACCTGTCCCAGGCCGCCGACGACGCTCTGGGCCAGCGCGTCCTCGAAGGCGGCGCGGCCCGCCTTGAAGCCGACGGTGTTCGCGTTGGCGAGGTTGTCGCCGATGACGCTCAGCTCCGCCGAGGCGGAGGCGAGGCCGGTGGTTCCGGAGGACATCGAGGTCAGCAGGCTCATGGGTTCGTTCCCTTTCCTTCCTTCGTCTTCTTCGTTCCCGGACCAGCCCTCAGGGCTGGCCGATCTCCACGACGTTCGAGAGGGCGACGCGCGACGAGCCCACCAGCAGCACCGGGGCCTCGCCGTCGAAGCTCACGCCCCGGACGCGCCCGCGCGCCCGAAGGTCCACCGGCACCGGCTCCTTCGAGGCGCCGCTGGCCGAGACCAGGACCCGGTAGCGTCCGGGCTGGCAGGCGTTTCCGTTCTCGTCGAGCCCGTCCCAGGCGAAGTCCACCGGCCCGGCGGCGCGCTGGCCGAGCTGGATGACGCGGACGGTGCGGCCCGAGGCGTCCTGCACCACCGCGGTGACGTCGCTCGCCGCGGCGGAGAGGCGGGCCTGGAGCGCGGCGGGCTCGCCCGCGGCGAGGTCGACGCCGTCGGCCTGGTAGAGGACCTCCTTCCCCACCAGCCCGGCGACGTTCATCTGGTTCGTCGACGCCTGCGCCAGGAGGAGGGTGTCGAGCCGGGTCCCCAGGCCCTGGAGCTGCTCGACGCTCGCGAACTGGGCGAGCTGGGCGATGAAGGCCTGGTTGTCCACCGGGGAGAGCGGGTCCTGGTTCGCGAGCTGGGTGATGAGGAGGCGCAGGAAGTCGTCCTTCCCGAGCTCGTTCCTCGCCGGGGCCGCGTATCGCCGGGTCGCCGCCGCCGCCGCGCTGCTCACCGAGTTGGTCTCCATGCTCGATCCTCCTAGGCCCGCACGTGGACGCCGCCCCGGGGCGCCGGGGTGGGCCGGCGGGGCTGGGGTGGAGGCCGGGGCGCGGGGTCGTCCGGCTCGGCGCCCCGCTCGCGCCCGCCGCGCTCGAAGTCGAGTCCCGGCTCGGCCGGGTGCTCCCCGCCGGCGCGCGCCTCGGGCTGCGGCAGGTCCAGGCTCCCGAGCCGCAACCCCTGGCACTGGAGGGCGCGGGCGAGCTCGCCGGCCTGCGCCTCGACGAGGCCCGCGGCCTCGCCGTCGACGCGGAGGTGGGCCACGCCCTCGCGGATGCGCAGGTGGAGCTCGAGGTCGCCGTCGGCTGGCGTCTCGATGCGGAGGTGGGCGGCGTGGCGCAGCACCGCGCCGCTCGGGTCCCCGTCGCGCGCCGGGCCCGGCGGGGCGGGGAGGCGCGCGGCGACGGCGCCCTCCACCCGGGTGGCGGCCGGCCGCGGGCCCGCCTCGGCGGGCGCCGGGAAGGGCGGGGTCGCCTCCGGCCTCGGCGCCGGGGGCGCGGGGGCGGCCGGTGCCGCACCGGCGGGCCGCGACGGCTTCTCGTCGGCGGGGTGGGACTCGCGGACCCTCTCGAGGTGGGCGCCTCGCGGGGCCGGGTGCCCGGGGCGGACCGGCTCGGGGAGCACGAGCCCCGACCGCGTCGCCTTCTGGGCGGCGCCGCGGGCGGCGATGGCGCGCGCGCCGCCGGCCGGCGCCGGGCGCGCCTCGCCGCTCCGGCGCTCGCCTCGCTCCGGCCTGGGAGGCGCGGGACGCGGGCCGGCGTGAACGCCGGCCATCGCGACGGCGGCCGGTGTCGGTACTCCCCCCTCACCCCGGCCCTCTCCCTCCGTGGGGGAGGGGGGGCCTTCGGGCGAGGTCGCGGGGGGGGCGGTCCCGGTCGGGGTCGGGGTCGAGGTAGGAGTCGGGGTGAGGGGGAGCGCCGTGTTCGCGGTCACCTCCAGCTTCGCGCCCTCCTCGCGATCCCGGTCGCCGCCGGCGGCCCGCTCGCCCCCGGCCGCCTCCGCCCTGCCCAGCGCCCCGGCGAAGGCCTCCGCCGGCGGGCGGCCCCTGCGCGGCTTCGGGGCGGGCGAGGCGGCCTCGCCCGGCGCCGCCGTGGCGCCCTGCACCTCGAGCGCCTTCATCGCTTCCCTCCCACGGCGAGCAGCGCCAGGTAGTCGGCGGCGGCATCGGGCTTCATCCGGTCGAGGAGCGCCGCGGCGTCTGCCGGCCGCATCCGGCGCAGGATCTCCACGGCGAGCGGCTTCTCGAGTCGCCCGACGACGCCCGCCGCCTGCTCGGGGCGCATGCCCTTCAGCGTCCGCGCCAGCGACTCGACCGCCGCCTTCGATTCGGGCGTGCTGGCCGGCGGCGGCCCCGCCTTCCCGGGCCGGCCCTGGCGGCGCGCCTCCTCGAGCCTGGCGATCTCCTCGGCGGCCTTCCTCCGCGTTTCCTCGAGGCGGGCGGTCTCGGCCCGGAGCGCGGAGCGGCTCGTTTCCACCTCGGCGAGGAGCCTCTCGGCCCGCTCCCGCTCCGCCCGGGCCGCCACCAGGTCCTCGCGGCGCCTGCGGGCGCCCTCGCGGATCTCGTCGGCGAGCGTCTGGGGCGAGAGGGAGCGCGGCGCGGGCCGGACCTGCGGCGGATCGGCCCGGCCCGGCTTCGCGCCCGGGGGCGGGGGCGGGGCCGGCGAGTGCGCGGCGGCGGGGGGGGACGGGGCCGGGACGGCCGGGCCCCCGGATCCCGCGGGCTGGTCGGCGGCGAGCGCCGCTGCCCCGGGCCGGGGCGCCGCCGCCGGAGCAATCGGCGGCTCGGCGGCCGGCGCCGCGGGCGGAAGCGGCGCCTGGGGCGGGGAGGCGACCGCCAGGGCCAGGGCGGCGAGCATCGCGCTAGGCACGCGGGGCCTCCGGGGGGGAGAGGGCGCGGGACAGCCGCTGCAGCGTCTCCGCCAGCGAGGAGCGCTCCTGCGGCTCCTGCCGGAGCAGGGCCTCGAGCGCCCCCATGCAGCGAAGCGCCCGGTCGACGCGCGGGTTCGAGCCCGGCGCGTAGGCGCCGACGTCCAGCAGGTCGGCCGCCTCCCGGTGGGCGGCCAGGAGCTCGCGCCCCTGCCTCGCCAGCTCGCGGTGCTCGGGCGTCACCACGTCGTTCATCACCCGGGAGACCGACCCGAGGACGTCGACCGCCGGGTAGTGGCCGGCCTCCGACAGCTTGCGGGAGAGCACCACGTGTCCGTCGAGGGTCGCCTTGGCGGCGTCGGCGATGGGGTCGGTCTGGTCGTCCTGCTCGGCGAGCACGGTGTAGAAGGCGGTGACGCTCCCGGGGCCGGCGTCGTTGCCGGCCCGCTCGGTGAGCCGCGGCAGGAGGGCGAAGGCGCTAGGCGGGTAGCCCTTGGTCGTCGGCGGCTCGCCCGCGGCCAGGCCGATCTCGCGCTGGGCCATGGCCACGCGGGAGAGGGAGTCGAGGAGGAGGAGGACGCGCTTCCCGGCGGCCCGGAAGTGCTCGGCCAGCGCCGTGGCGGCCATGGCCGCGCGGACGCGCTTCAGGGGCGACTCGTCGCTGGTCGCGACCACGACCACGGCGCGCGGGAGGCCGTCGCCGAGGTCGCGCTCGATGAAGTCGCGCACCTCGCGGCCGCGCTCGCCGACCAGGCCCACGACGACGACGTCGGCTTCGGCCGAGCGGGCCAGCATGCCCAGGAGGACGCTCTTGCCCACGCCCGGTCCGGAGAGGATGGCGAGGCGCTGGCCCTCGCCCGCGGTGAGGAAGGCGTCGATGGAGCGGATGCCCAGGGCCAGGGGTCGGGTGACCCGGCGGCGGTCCATCGCCTGGGGCGGGGCGGCGTGGAGCGGGGCGCGGCGGCGCAGGAGGGGGACGGGGCCGGCGTCGATGGGGTGCAGGGAGGCGTCGACGACGCGGCCCAGGAGCTCGTCGCCCACCGGGATCCGGTCGGCGCTGGCGCGCGGGACCACGGTGCACCCCTCGCCGATGCCGTGGATGTCGCCGAGCGGCATGAGTCGGGCCGTCTGCCCGAAGAAGCCCACCACCTCGGCCAGCACCTGGGCGCCGTCCGCCGCCCGGATCTCGCAGGCCGTGCCCACCGCGACCCGCGGCAGCGAGGCCTCGATGACCAGGCCGGCGGCCCGGACCACGGTGCCGGTGAGCGGCAGCGGGTCGGCCTCGGAGAGGGCCCGCTGGATGGCCTCGAGGTCGCACAGGCTCACGCCGCGCCCTCCACCGCCGACCGGACCGCGCGCCGGAGCTCGGCGATGCGGGTCTCGAGCCGGCCGTCGATCTGGCCGAAGTCGGTCTCCACCAGGCAGTCGCCCGGCTGGAGCGCCGGGTCGGGGAACACCTCGACCCTGGCCGCGGTGACGCCGTCGAGCGACGCGCGCCCGGTCTCGGTCTGGACCCGGGCGGCGTCGTCGGGGGCGAGCCGCAAGACGACGCGCCGGGCGTCGCCGGCCCGGCGCAGCGCCGACTTCACGAGCGCGAAGAGCGGCTCCGGGCTGGTGCGGACCTCCGACTCCAGGATCTTCCGGGCCACCTGGAAGCCGATCTCCAGCGCGTCGGCGCGCGCCTGCTCGGCGAGGCTCGAGGTCTGGGCGCGGAGCGTCTCCAGCGCCTGCGAGACGCGGCTCAGGGCCTCGCGGCGGGCCTCCTCGCCGGCGCCGGCCTGAAGCTCGCCCGGCGCGGGAGCGGCCGGCGCGGCGGCGGTCCGGGCCGGCGAGGGCCGGGTCCGGGCGAAGCGGGCCGCCTCGGGCCGGAGGGCGTCCGGGACGGCGGCGAGGAAGCGGGGGCGGCGGGGCGCGTCGATGGCCATGGGGCTCCTAGAGCATCGCCTCGGTGGGTCCGACGATGGCGATGCGCCCCTGCTGCGCGGCCTCGAGCGCGATCCGGGCGATCTCGGCCTGCGCGGTCTCCACGGTGGAGAGCTTCACCGGGCCCATGGCCGCGAGGTCGTCCTCGAGCATGGCCGCGGCGCGGGAAGAGAGGTTCTGCATGAACTTCTGCTTGACCTCGGGCGTCGCCCCCTTCAGCGCCACCCCCAGCTTGTTGGTGTCGATCTCGCGCAGCAGGGTCTGGAGGTCGCGGTCGGCGAGGGTCTTCAGGTCCTCGAAGGTGAAGAGC
Source organism: Anaeromyxobacteraceae bacterium (assembly GCA_036555405.1). Lineage (GTDB taxonomy): Bacteria > Myxococcota > Myxococcia > Myxococcales > Anaeromyxobacteraceae > DATBLK01. Next base: position 2,117 of record DATBLK010000383.1, on the reverse strand, counting down.
TTGCCGCGGAGCTCGGTGGCCAGCGGCTGGCTGTCCTTCTCGATCTCGGCGATGACCTCGCTCTGCTGCTGGGCCGAGCAGCGGCGCAGGATCTCGAGGGTGATGGCCTTGCCGTCGACCTTGCGCATCCCGCCGGCCACCACCGCCTTCAGCTCCGAGGAGAGCGCGGCGCCGATCTCGCGCAGGACCTCCGGCGAGACCGACTCGATGGCCGCCATCCGCCGCAGGATGTCGGGGCGCATCTTCTCGGGAAGGCGGTCGACCACCGCCGCGGCCCGGGCCCCGCCCAGGGACGAGATCACCAGGGCCGCCGTCTGCGGCTGCTCGTGCTGGAGGACCATCGCCAGGGACTCGGGCTCGGCCTGCGACACCGGCCCGAGCACCTCGTCGGGCGGCGACGGGGGGAGCACCCCGTCGAAGGCGCGGCGCGCGGCGGCGTCGCCCAGCGCCCGGGCGGCGGTGTCGCGGAGCAGCTCGTCGCCCGCCAGGGTGTCGCCGCCGATCCCCTCCATCGCCAGGACGAAGGCACCCAGCGCCTCGCCCACCGAAGTGGGCGTCATCCGGCGCAGGCCCTTGGCGCCCATGGCGACGAGGCGCAGGTCGCCCTCGCCGAGCTGCTTGAAGAGCGAGGTGGCCACCTCCGGGCCGACGCCCAGGAGGACGGCGGCGGCGCGCTTCGACCCGGGACCGCCCTCCGGGACGGCGTGGGCGGGGGGCGCGGCGTCAGGCATGCGAGCCGTCCTCCGACATCCAGGCCTTCAGGATCTGCGCCGCCCGCGCCGGGTCCTGCTGGGCCAGGACCCGGGCCCGCTGGCGCATCTCTTGCGCCGGGTCGCCGCCGGCGGGGAGCTGCGGAGCGTAGGAGCCCGCGCCGCCGGGAGCCCCCGCCAGGCCGGCCTCGAGCTCGGCGACGCGAGCGCCCGGGACGAGGACCGGCCCCGGGGCCGCCTTGCGCCGCCTCAGCGCCAGGGCTGCGGCGCCGAGGACCAGGGCCAGGAGCGCGCCGCCGCCGGCGACCAGCCACTTCAGCGGCGGGAGGCGGGGCGCGGGAGCCGCGGCGGGCGGGGAGGCGCCGGCGTCCTCGGCGCGGGCGAAGGGGGCGCTGGAGATGTCGAGCTCGTCGCCGCGCGACGCGTCGAAGCCGACGGCGCGCTTGGCCAGCTCGCCGAGCCGGGCGACCTCGGCCGCGGGGCGGGGCTTGCCGGCGACCCCGTCCAGGAGGATGGCCACCGAGAGCCGCCGGAGCCGCGGGACGCGCTGCACGGTGGTGGTGGTGGTCCGGGAGGTGTCGTAGTTCCGGATCTCGTCCTGGAGGCTGGAGGTGCCCCGGGTCTGCTGGCCCGCCACCGCCGGCTGCGGCTGCAGCGGCTGGTTCGCGACCGCTCCCGCGGCGCCGGCCGGGCCGCTGGCGTCCTGCTGCTGCGCCTGCGTGACCTTGCGCTCGCTGCGGAGCGCGGTGGCGTCCGGGTCCACGGTCTCGGCGGTGGTCTTCACCTCGGCGGCGTCGAGCGAGGCCGCGACCCGCGCCACCACCGCCCCCGGGCCCACCGCCTGCTCCAGGAGGTCGACGACGCGCTGTTCGAGGTCGCGCTCCAGCTTGCGCTGGTAGCCGCCGGCCTCGCCCCAGGTGGCGTCCGGCGAGAGCACCTGCCCCTTGCCGTCGACGAGCGTCACCGCGGCCGCCGCCAGGCCGGGCACGGCCGAGGCGACCAGGTGGCGGATCCCGGCGACCTCCCGGTCCTCGAGGTGGCGGCCGGGCTGGAGGTTCACCACCACCGCGGCCGACGCCTTCCGGTCCTCGTCGCGGAAGAGCGACTTCTCCGGAAGGGTGATGTGGACCCTCGCCGACCGGACCGGGGAGAGCCGGGAGACGGTCCGGGCCAGCTCTCCCTCGATGGCGCGGCGGTAGTTCACCTTGTGGACGAAGTCGGAGACGCCGATGTCGCCCTTGTCGAAGAGCTCGAAGCCCACGCCGGCGCCCCGCGGGATCCCGTGGGCGGCGAGGAGGAGGCGGGCGTCGTGGACCCGGTCGGCGGGCACCGCCAGCGCCGAGCCGCCGGCCTCCATCCGGAAGGGAACGCCGGCCGCCTTCAGGGCGCCTGCGGCGTCGCCCGAGT
>DATBLK010000351.1:0-13385 GCA_036555405.1 Anaeromyxobacteraceae bacterium | reverse complement strand
CGGTCGGCGAAGAGGAGACGCGGCGCGCCCATGTCACGCAAACGAATAGCACGGACCGGATCCCCGCGTGCTTCCGGCCCCTTGGCCGGCCGGTGGCGCGGCGGGCCCAGCCGGCGGCGGGAATCACCGCCGCGCCCGGATGTTCCACCGCGGGAGCCCCCTGAGCGCGCGCGGCCGCAGCCGGCTAGACTCGGGGCCACGGCATGGACCTGCGGGGCAAGACCGACCGGACGCGCGCCGAGTTCGAGGCGCTCCTCGACGGCCAGCTCGACCCCCTCTACGCCGCCGCGGTGCGGTTCACCCGCAACGCCCGCGACGCCGAGGACCTGGTCCAGGACGCGGTGCTGCGCGCCTTTCGCTTCTTCGACAGGTTCGAGCGCGGCACGAACTTCCGCGCCTGGCTCTTCAAGATCCTGACGAACACCTTCATCAACCGCTACCGGCGGACCACCAAGGAGCGGAGCCTGGTCGACGGCCCGCAGCGCGAGGCGGTGCAGCGCCAGGTGGTCTCGCTCGACGCCGCCGATGCCGCCGCCGACCCCGAGCGGCACGTGCTCGACCGGCTCGTCTCCGACGACGTGGTGCGGGCCCTCGACGCCCTCCCCATCGACTTCCGCATGGCGGTCATCCTCGCCGACCTCCAGGACTTCTCGTACCGGGAGATCGCGGACGTCCTCGACATCCCGGTGGGCACGGTGATGAGCCGCCTCTTCCGGGGCCGCCGCCTGCTGGAGCGGTCGCTGCTCGACTACGCCGCCGAGGTGGGCCTGGGCCCGCGCCGCGCCGACGGCAGCGTGGACCTCGAGGCCTGGCGTCGCCGCCGCGCCCGAAGCTAGGAACGCCATGTCGCTCGACCCCTCCGAGAACCGGCCGGCGATGGACTGCAGCGAGCTCGCCCGCTCCGCCGAGGCGCTCCTCGACGGCGAGTTCGACGAGCGCGAGCGCGCCGAGGCCGCGGCCCACCTCGCCGCCTGCCCGGCCTGCCGGCTGCTCGTCGGGGAGCGGGATCGCGTCCGGACGGCGATCCGGGAGAAGCTCCGCGCCGCCCTGGGCCCCGGCTCGCCCCACGGCCGCGCCCCCGAGGCGCTCCGGGAGCGCCTGGCCGTCGCCCTGGACCGCGAGCGACGGCCGCTCTGGCGCCGCGCGCTCGCTCCCCTGCCGCTCTCGGCCGCGGCGGCCTGCGCCGCCGGGGCGCTTCTCGTCCTCTACACCCACCAGGCCTCCGACCCCCTGGCCGAGGAGGCCGCCTCGAAGCACGGGCGGGGCCTGCCGCTCGAGGTGGCCGCGGCCTCCCTCGGGCCGGAGGCGGTGGCCGGCTGGTTCCGCGGGAAGGTGGACTTCGCCGCGCGCCCGCCGTCGCTTCGCGACGCCCGGCTCGTCGGCGCCCGCATCTCCCACATCAAGGACCGACCGGCTGCCTACGTTCGCTACGAGCTCCCGCGCGGCCAGGCCGGCCTCTTCATCGTCGAGGACCCGGACCGCCGCTTCGGCAGCGCCGGCCGGGAGGTGCGCTTCGGCCCGGCCACGGTGCGGATGCTGAACGCCCACGGCTACAACGTCGCGGTCTGGCGGAGCGACGAGATCGTCTACTCGCTCGTGGCGGACCTCGACGAGGCCGACCTGGAGCGACTCGTGGCCACGGCGGTCGCCGGCGGCCGCTGACCGCGGCTTTCTTTGACAGGTCTCCGGGCCCGCCGGTAGGATTCCGCAGTCTTTTCTCGGGGGTTCACGCCCGGCGCGGCCGGGGATCCGGATACCGTGAAGATCCTGCTCATCGAGAGCGACGCGGCCTTCGCCGCCGAGATGTCGCGGGCGCTCGAGGCTCGCGGGCTCGAGTCGCGAGTCAGCGCCGACGGCAAGGAGGGGCTGGAGCTGGCGCGCGACCTGCGCCCCGACGCCGTCGTCCTGTGCGTCGAGCTCCCCCGGATGTCGGGCTACTCCATCTGCCAGAAGCTGAAGAAGGACGACGCCCTGAAGTCCATCCCCCTGGTCCTCACCAGCTCCGAGGCGACGCCCGAGACCTTCGAGGCCCACCGCAAGCTCAAGGCCCGGGCCGACGAGTACCTCATCAAGCCCTTCGGGCCGCCCGCGCTGCTCGAGAAGCTGGGTGCGCTCATCGAGCTCCCGCCTGCGGCCGCGGCGGGAGAGGAGCTCGTCACCCTCGACGACGTGGAGGAGCTCTCCGGCGAGATCCCGCTCGACGGCGTGCCCGCCCGCGCCCCGGCGGAGGACGACGCCGACCTCAAGCTCCTCGAGGACGCCTTCGACAGCATCTCCGGCGCGGAGCCGGCGCCGCGCTCCGCGGCCGAGCCCCGGCTGCCTCCCGGCGAACCCGCTCCCCGGGCCGCGGCCGTGGAGGCGGGCCCCGGCGAGGACGAGCGCCCGGTGGCGGGCGAGGAGCTGCGCGACGCCGCCGCCCTGCTCCCGGCCGAGGACGAGATCGCCCACGGCGAGATCGACCGGCTCGGCGAGGAGGCCGACCGGGCGCTGGCCGCGCTCGGGGCCGACGAGCCGGCCGAGCCCGCCCCCATGCCCGGCGGCGACGAGCTGCTCGACGAGCCTCCGGCCGCGCCGCGCGGCGACGAGCCGCCGATCGCCGAGCCGCCGGCTGCGCCCGGGCTGGAGACCGACGCCCGCCGGCTGCAGGCCCGGATCTCCGAGCTCCTCCTCGAGGTGGCGCGGGCCCGCGACGCCCTGGAGAAGCGCGACGCCGAGCTCGCGGCGGCCCGCCAGGGCTCGGGCGGACTCGAGGCCAGGGTCCGCGGGCTGGAGGGAGCGGCGGCGGCGCGGGAGCAGGCGGTCCGGGCCGCCGAGGAGGCCGGCGCCCGGGCGGCGCGCGAGGCCGAGGCGGCCCGCACCGAGGCGCTGCGCGCCGCCGACGCCCGCGCCGAGGCCGAGGCGGCGCTCGGCACGGCCGAGGAGCAGGCGCGCGAGGCCGAGCGCCGCGCCGCCGGCGCGGAGCAGGAGCTCTCGGCGCTGCGGCAGCGGCTCGAGGAGTCCGAGCGCCAGGCGGGCCAGCGGGCGGCCCAGGCCGCCGAGGCGGCGTCCCGGGCCGAGGCGCTCTCCCGCCGGGTGACGGCCCTGGAGGCGGAGTCCGGCGAGTCCCAGGGCCTGCGCGCCCAGCTCGCGGCGCTCCGCGGCGACCTGGAGGTGGCGCAGGCCGAGGCCTCGGGCGCCACCCGCGAGGCGGAGCGGCGGCACGCGGAGCAGCAGAAGCGGCTTCAGGACCTCGAGGCGGCGAACGCCCGCCACGAGGAGCGGATCGTGAAGGCCTACCAGAAGATCAAGAACGACGAGAAGATCCGCGAGAAGACGCGCAAGGCCCTGGCCATCGCCCTCCAGCTCCTCGACGAGCGCGTCTCCGCGCCGGCGGCGAAGGAGCCCGAACCGGCGCCGCGGCGCGAGTAGCCCCTCGCCGCGGCACGCCGCGGGCGGGGCCCGCGCCCGGAACCGCCCGGCTCGGGGTCGGGGCTCGCGCCGGCCGGCGCGGCCGTCAGGTCGCCGGGCCGGCGCCGGGGTCCTTGCGCCGCAGCGCCGCCCACACCTCGCCGAGCTCGCGGACGCCCAGGAGGCGCGCCGCCGCGAGGTAGGCGAGCGCGCCCGCGCCGATGGGCCCGAAGGCCAGGAGGAGCTGTGCCCCGACGCCCGGCCCGGCCGCCGAGGCCGCCAGCGCCCGATGGGCGCCCCAGGCCCCGAGCGCCAGGCAGGCGGAGCAGGCGCCGACCCGGACGAGGTGGCGCAGGAGGCCGGCGCCGCCGAAGCCCCCGTGGCGGCGCCTCCACGCCACCGCCAGCACGCCGAAGTTCGCCCAGGCGGCCAGCGACGTTCCGATGGCCACGCCGCGGTAGCCCAGGACCGGGTGGAGGGCCAGGTTCAGCGCCAGGTTGGCCGCCATCCCGAGCGCGCTCCCGGCCACCGCCACCCGGGCCTCGCCGAACGCGTAGAAGGCCGGCGCCAGCACCTTCACCCCCGAGTAGGCGTAGAGCCCGATGGCGTAGCAGGCGAGCGCCTGCGCCGTGCCCGCCGTGTCCTCGACGCCGAAGCGGCCGTGCTCGTAGACCACCGCCACGATGGGCTGCGCCAGGACCACGAGCCCGACCGCGGAGGGAACGTTGAGGAAGGCGACGAGCCGCATGGCCTGGCCCAGCGTCTCCCGCGCCGCGGCCGGGTCGCGCTCCGCGGCGGCGCGCGCCACGCCGGCGCCCGCCACCGTGGCCACGGCCACGCCGAAGACCCCGAGGGGGAACTGCATGAGGCGGAAGGCGAAGTTCAGCCAGGTGACCGCCCGCGGCTCCTGCGAGGCGAAGATGGTGTTGACGAAGATGTTCACCTGGGTGGCGCTCAGGCCCACCACCGCGGCGGCCATGAGCCCGGCGATCCGGCGCACCCCGGGCTCGCGGAGAGCGCCCGCGAGCCGCGGCCGGAAGCGCCAGCCGGTGGCCCGCAGCGAGGGGAGCTGGCCGAGGAGCTGGAGCAGGCCCCCCAGGAGCGTGCCCAGCGACCAGCCGACCACCGCGGCCCGCGGCCCCGCCCCCGCCGCCCACAGTCCCAGCCCGACGCCGATGGCGCCCACGTTGAACAGGGCCGGGGCCAGCGCCGGCGCGGTGAATCGCCCCTGGGCGTTCAGCATCCCCATCGAGGTCGCGGCCAGCGAGACCAGGAGGAGGAACGGCATCATCAGGCGCGCCAGCTCGGCGGTGAGGAGCGACTGCTCGACGCCGAAGCCGGGGGCGATGAAGCGCGCCACCGGGTGCGCCAGGGCCAGCCCCAGGAGCACCACCGCGCCGACCAGCGCCAGGACGAGGCCGGTGACGAGGTTCGCGAGCCGGAAGGCCTCGGCGGCGCCCCGGTTCTGGCGGTAGTCGGCGAAGGTCGGAACGAAGGCCGACGAGAGCGCGCCCTCGGCGAAGAGGTCGCGGAGGAGGTTGGGGATCCGGAAGGCGGCGACGAAGGCGTCCGAGAACTGGTTGGCGCCGACGAGCGCGGCGAAGAGCTGCTCCCGGACCAGCCCCAGGAGGCGCGAGCTCATCGTCGCGGCGGAGATCCAGACCGCCCGGGCCATTCGCATGTCCGAGCCCGCCCTACTTCGGCTCCCTCGCCTTGGCCGCGGCCTCCTTCTTCATCATGTAGGCCTTGGCCTGCGCCATCACCGTCTGCGGCACGTTCCGGTCGCGCGCCAGCTCCTTGATGTCCCCCTCCCGGAGCATCTGCAGGAAGCGGAGGGCGGTGGGAAGCGGCACCTTGGGGTTCTTCACCAGCGAGAGCTTCAGCGCGTAGCTCCGGAGGAAGTCGCGGTTCGTGTAGATGTACCGGAGCACGTCGGCGTTCGTGGTCCGCGAGTTCGCCAGCGACATGATCTCGCCCTCGGTCATGCGGGGGCTGGTCGCCGCCGCCATCGAGACCAGCTTGTTGGCGTCGCGCACCAGGATGGACCGCGCCTCCTTGTTGCCCAGGGTCGCGAGCTTGATCTTCTCGCTCACCGACATCTTGAGGATGCGCTGGGTGACGGTGACCCGGCGCTGGCGCTCCTCCTCGGTCTCGGCGCGCATCGGCGGCGCCTGGTCCACGGCCAGCTCCCCGAACTCGGCCATCAACCCCTCGGCGGTCTCCTCCTGGGGCTTCGACGACGGGTCGACGCCGTGGACGCGCCGGTGCGCCTCGACGAGCTGGGGGACGTCGAGGAGCGTCAGACCGTTGCGCACGCAGAAGTCGCAGGCGCCGTCCACCGTGGAGGCGAGCGCGCTGGGGTTCCGGCACAGGCCGCGGATGATCGCGTCGCAGCGCAGCAGGCGGAGCTCGTTCTGGCGGACGATGTCGCACAGCGGCTGGCTCACCACCGGCGCCAGGCGCGCCACGGTGTCGTCCGGGGTCTGCGGGTTCAGGAGGATCAGCTCGATGGCGGCGTCCTTGCCGGCGAGGCGGTCGGCGAGCCAGTCGAGCACCGCCGCCGCCAGCCCCTCGGCCCGGAGCGCCGCGCCGGACATCTTCTCGGGCAGCCCCTCCGCCGTCCGGGCGGCGGTGGTGCGGACGCCCTCGTCGGGATCGAAGGACAGGACGTAGAGGAGCGTGACGAGGTCGGCGGGCGCCACCGCCGGCACGAGCCCCTTGGCCCCCATCATCCGCAGCGGCGGCGGCGCCTTCGGGTCGGCGTGCTTCTGGAGCGGCTTGGGGAGGCCGTCGAGGGGGATGGGGCAGTCAGGCATCGCGCGGTCCGCGGACGGGTGGCGGCGGGAGCCCGAGCTGGAGCGGCGTCGCCGCGCCGCCGGGCTGCGACCCGCCGAGCCGGTGGCGCATCAGGCCGAGCCAGCGGTTCACGGGGTTGGCCCGGGAGAGGAACGGGATCACCGGCTCGCGCCGGCGCCCCAGCGACTCGAGCGCCGCTCGCAGGGACGGGTCGCCGGGGTTGGCGACCAGGCCGCGCTGGACTGCGCCCACGGCGCGGGCGCGCTGGCCCAGCGCCAGGTAGGCGCGGGCCTGGTTCAGGCACAGCTCGGGCGTGGGCCCGACGAGCCGCAGCGCCTGGTCGCAGTAGAGCACGCCCAGGTTGGAGTTCCGCTCCACCAGGACCAGCGTGACCCCGTACCAGGACGCGACCCGGGGCTCCCGCGGGTCGCAGCGGTGTGCCTCGCCGAAGAAGCCGTGGGCCGCCACCGGGTCGCCGGCCTCGAAGCGCCGGATCCCCTCCTCCAGGGCGGCACGCGCGTCGGCGGTGGCGGCGGTCCGCGGGGTCACGGGTTCATCTCGTGGATCAGGCGGAGCCCCTCGAGGGTGAGGTTCTCGTCCACCTCGGTGATGGCCCGCGACACGTCCGCCAGGAGGGGCGCCAGGCCGCCCGTCGCCACCACCTTGGGAGCGAAGCCCAGCTCCGCGGCCATCCGCTCGCAGATGCCGTCGACCAGGCTCACGTACCCGTAGACGAGCCCGCTCTGGATCGACGCCACCGTGTTCCGCCCCACCACCGCGGGCGGCCGTGCGAACTCGACGCGCGGGAGCCGGGCGGCGTTGCGGAAGAGCGCCTCCATGGAGATGGCGACCCCGGGGCAGATGGCGCCGCCCAGGTACTCGCCCGCCGGCGAGACGGCGTCGAAGGTGGTGGCCGTGCCGAAGTCCACCACCACCAGCCCGGCGCGCCACCGGGCGTAGGCGGCGACCGCGTTCACGATGCGGTCGGCCCCGACCTCGCGCGGGTCCTCGTAGCGGATGGGCATCCCGGTCCGCACGCCGGGGCCGACGAAGAGGGGCTTCACGCCGAACCAGCGCGCGGCCATCCGCTCGAGGGAGAAGGCCAGGGGCGGCACCACGCTCGAGACCACCATCGCGCTCACCTGCGACGGGTCGACGCCCGAGGCGGCGAAGAGCTGGCGCAGGAGCACACCCCACTCGTCGGCGGTCCGGGTGTGGCTGGTCTCCACGCGCCAGGGCTGGAGGAGCCTCGCCCCCTCGAAGGCACCGAGCACGGTGTTCGTGTTCCCGACGTCGATGGCGAGGAGCACGGCCCGCGAGGTTAGCCGCGGCCCGCGCCGCTGGTCAACGCGCTTCCGGGCTGGCGACGTCCCCGGAGAGGACGCGGACCAGGGCGCCGCCGCTCCGGACCAGGAGGGCGCCGGTCTCGTCGACGTCCTCGGCGACCCCCTCGACCTCCCGGCCGTCGACCGCCACCCGGACCTCGCGCCCCAGGGTGTCGGAGAGGGCCCGCCACTCCTCGCGGACGGGCGCGAAGCCCTCGCCCTCGAGGCGGTCGAGCCATTCCTCGAGCAGGGCCAGGGCGGCGGCGGCGAAGAGCGCCCGGGGCACCGGCTGGCCGCGCTCCATCGCCAGGCTCGTCGCCCCGGCCCGCACCTCCTCGGGGAAGTCGGCCGGGAGCGCGTTCAGGTTCACCCCCACGCCCAGGACCACCCACTCCACCCGGTCCGGGTCGGCGGCCAGCTCGGTGAGGATCCCGGCGAGCTTGCGGCCCCCGACCACCAGGTCGTTGGGCCACTTGATCCGCGCCGGGACGCCGGCCTGCCGGACCGCGTGGCACAGGGCCACGGACGCGGCCAGGGTGATCTCGGAGGCGCGCTGCGGCGGCAGGTCCGGCCGGAGCACGGCCGAGAAGTAGAGGTTCAGGCCCGGCGGCGAGGCCCAGGTCCGGCCCCGCCGCCCCCGCCCGCCCGTCTGCCGCTCCGCCACCACCAGCTCGCCGTGGGCCGCACCCTCCTCGGCGAGCTCCCTGGCCACGTCGCTCGTCGAGACCACCACGTCGAGGCAGTGGAGGGTCTGGCCGAGGTCGTGGGTCGAGAGGAGCGGCCGGAGCTCCAGCGCTCCGAGCCGGTCGGGAATGGCCCGCAGCCGGTAGCCCTTCGCCGGCACGGCGTCGATCCGGTAGCCCCGCCCGCGCAGCGCCTCGACGTGCTTCCACACCGAGGCGCGGGAGAGCCCGAGCTTGTCGCTGATGGCCTCGCCGGAGACGAACTCGTCACCGGCCTCGGCGAGGAAGGCGAGGACGAGCTCCTGGCTGCCGGTCTCCCGCGGCTCGGACACGGCCCGTCCATCGTGCGAAAGGCCGGCGGGGCTGTCAACGCGACCTCGACGCTCCCCCTCGCCCCGGCCCTCGCCCCCGCCGGCGCGGGGGAGAGGGCGACTTGACCCTCCCCGACCTCGCGGCCACCACCTCGAAGGAGATGTCCACGGCGGGGGCGCTGTGGGTGAGCGCGCCCATGGAGACGAAGTCGACGCCGGCGGCGGCGATGCGCGGCAGGCGCTCCAGCGTCACGTTCCCGCTCGCTTCCAGGAGCACGCGGCCGGCCGCCCGGCGCACCGCCTCTGCCATCGCGGCCTCGTCCATGTTGTCGAGGAGCACGATGTCGGCGCCTGCGGCCAGGGCCTCGTCGAGGCCGGCGAGGTCCGACACCTCCACCTCGACCTTCAGCATCGCCGGGGCCCGGGCCCGGGCGCGCCGCACCGCCTCCCGCACGCCTCCGCAGGCGGCCACGTGGTTGTCCTTCACCAGGACGCCGTCGCCGAGCGCGAAGCGGTGGTTCGTCCCGCCGCCGGCGCGCACCGCCTCCTTCTCCAGCCGGCGCCAGCCGGGCGTGGTCTTCCGCGTGTCGAGGAGCCGGCTCCGGCCGCCGCCCGCCGCCAGCGCCTCGGCGCAGCGGCGCGTCAGCGTCGCCACCCCCGAGAGCCGCTGCAGGAAGTTCAGGGCGGTGCGCTCGGCGGCGAGGAGGGCGCGCAGGGGGCCCCGGGCGCGGCCCACCCATTCGCCGCGGGAGGCGCGGGCGCCGTCGGGCCGGTCGAAGAGACACTCGGCCCCGAGCCGCTCGAAGACCCGCGCCGCCACCGCCGTCCCGGCGAGCACCAGGTCCTGCTTGGCCAGGAAGCGGCCCGCCCCGGCGGCCCCGGCGGCGACGGTCGCCTCGCTGGTGGCGTCGCCCAGGGCGAGGTCCTCCTCCAGCGCCAGGTCCAGGAGCCGCTCGACGTGCGGGGCGAGCGCCGCCACGGCCTAGGCGCCTTCCAGCATCGCGCGGTGCGCCAGGAGCCGCTCGCGGCGCTGCCGGAGCTCCGCCACCCGGGCGCGGTCCCTGTCCACCACCTCGGCCGGGGCCCGCGCCGCGAAGCTCGGGTTGGCGAGCTTCCGCTCGAGCCCCGCCAGGTCGGCGTCGACCTTCGACACCTCGCGGTCGACGCGCGCCGTCTCGGCCGCCATGTCGACGGCGCCGGCCAGCGGCACGCGCACCTCGAAGCCCGGGCCCACGGCCACGGCGCTCTGCGGCACCCTGCGCGTCGGCGCCGCCCCGGCCTCGAGGCCCCGGACGTTGGCGAGGCGCTCGATGCGCGTCGTCTCCTCGCGCACCGTGGCCAGCGCCTCCGGCGCCAGGGCGCCCACCTGGACGCCGGCCAGCGCCGTCCTGAAGGGGACGTTCATCTCGCCGCGGACGTTGCGGATGGCGTCCACCACGCCGATGACCGGGCCGAAGGCGCGCTCCGCGCCCTCGTCCACGGCACCGCGGGCCGGGTAGGCTGCGAGCAGGATGGAGGCGGCCGGCCGGCCCTTCACCCGGGCGAGCAGCGTCTGCCAGAGCTCCTCGGTGACGAATGGCGTGAAGGGGTGGAGGAGCCTGAGCGAGGTCTCGAGGCAGTGGGCCAGGACGGCCTGCGCCGTCCGGCGCCGGTCGGGATCGGCGCCCGAGAGCGCCTCCTTGGAGAGCTCGATGTACCAGTCGCAGAGCTCGTGCCAGACGAAGCGGTAGACGGCGTTCGCCGCCTCGTTGAAGCGGAAGGCCTCGAGCGCCTCGACGGCGTCGTTCACCGCCCGCTGGAGGCGCGCCAGGATCCAGCGGTCGGCCGGCGTCGCCGGCGCCGGCGGGGCGCCGCCGGCGGGCGCCTGCCAGCCCGCGAGGTTCATGAGGGCGAAGCGGGTCGCGTTCCAGAGCTTGTTGACGAAGGCGCGGTAGCCCTCGATGCGTTCCCGGGCGAGCTTGATGTCGCGCCCCTGGGCGGTGAGGGCGGCGAGCGTGAAGCGGAGGGCATCGGCGCCGTACTGCCCGGTGATGTCGAGGGGGTCGATGACGTTCCCCTTGGTCTTCGACATCTTCTGGCCCTTCTCGTCCCGCACCATGGGGTGCAGGTAGACGGTGCGGAAGGGCACCTCGCCCATGAAGTGGATGCCCATCATCATCATCCGCGCCACCCAGAAGAAGATGATGTCGTGCCCGGTCTCCATCACCGCCGTCGGGTAGAAGGTCCGCAGGGTCTCGGTGGGCTCCGGCCAGCCCATGGTCGAGAAGGGCCAGAGCGCCGAGGAGAACCAGGTGTCGAGCACGTCCTCGTCCTGCCGGAGCGGCGACGAGCCGCACGTCCCGCAGGCCGCCGGGGCCTGCCGGGCCACGGTGACGTGGCCGTCGCCGCAGTACCAGGCGGGGATCTGGTGGCCCCACCACAGCTGCCGGCTGATGCACCAGTCGTGGATGCCGCGCATCCAGGCCATGTAGGTGTTGGTCCACTGCTCGGGGACGAAGCGCGTCCTCCCCTGCTCCACCGCCTCGATGGCCGGCCTGGCCAGCGGCTCGATGCGCACGAACCACTGGTCGCTGAGGAGCGGCTCCAGCACCGTCTCGCAGCGCTGGCAGCGGCCCAGGGCCAGGGCGTGGGGCCTGGCGCCGCGCTCCAGCCCCAGCTCGCGGACGAGCCGCTTGACCTCGGCGCGCGCCTGGAAGCGGTCCAGCCCGGCGAGCGGCCCGGCCGCCGGGCCCATGCGGCCGTCGAGCTCGATGACCGAGATGGACTCCAGGCCGTGCCGCTTCCCCACCTCGTGGTCGGCGAAGTCGTGGGCCGGCGTCACCTTCACGGCGCCGGTGCCGAACTCCCGGTCGACGAGCAACGCGTCGGCCACCACCGGCAGCTCGCGCCCCAGGATGGGGTGGCGCACCTTCCGGCCGACGACCCCGCGGTAGCGCTCGTCCTCGGGGTGCACCGCCACCGCGGTGTCGCCGAGCATCGTCTCCGGGCGCGTCGTCGCCACCACCACCTCGCCCGAACCGTCGGCGAGCGGGTAGGCGAAGCTCCAGAGCTCGCCGGCGTGGTTCTCCTCGTGGTTCACCTCGAGGTCGCTCAGCGCCGTGCGGCAGCGGGGGCACCAGTTGATGAGCTTCTTCTCCCGGTAGACGAGCCCCTCCTCGTGGAGCCGGACGAAGACCTCGCGCACGGCGCGAGAGAGCCCCTCGTCCATGGTGAAGCGCTCGCGGTCCCAGTCCAGCGCGGCGCCCAGCGCCTGGTGCTGCTCGCCGATCCGGGAGCCGTACTTCTCCTTCCAGGCCCAGACCCGCTCGAGGAAGGCGGCGCGCCCCAGGTCCTGCCGGCTCTTCTTCTCGGTCCGGAGGACCTCCTTCTCCACGATCATCTGGGTGGCGATGCCGGCGTGGTCGGTCCCGGGAAGCCACAGGGTGTTGAAGCCGCTCATCCGCTTCCAGCGGATGAGCACGTCCTGGATGGTGGCGGTGAGCGCGTGGCCCAGGTGCAGCGACCCGGTCACGTTCGGGGGCGGCAGGACGATGGAGAAGGCGGGACGCGAGCGGTCGGACTCGTCGCCGTGGAAGAGACCGGCCTCCTTCCAGCGCCGGTACCAGCGGGCCTCGACGTGGGCGTGCTCGTACGCCTTGGCGAGGTCCATGCCGGTCTCCTGCTCTGCGCTGCTCACGTGCTCTCCTGCGGGAACGCCGCCCCCGCCGCCGGGGCGCGGCGGGCGGCTGGCCGGTTCGGGGTGTTCGCGGCGGGGCGGCCCGGGGTCAGGACCCCTGCCGCTCGCGTACCAGGCGGTCCAGGTGCTCCCGGATGATGGTCTCGGCGAGCTGGGGAACGACCTCCCAGGCGATCTTCTCGATGACGTCCCGCGAGGCCCTGGAGAGCGCCTCGCGCAGCGCCGCCTCGCCGCCGTCGGCGGGTGCCGCGGGAGGCGGCGCCGGGGGCTCGGGCCGGTGGCCCACCGCCTCCGGCGGAGGAACGAAGGCGTGCATGGGGGCGAGCTCGATGGCGTCGTCCTCGGCCAGCTCCACCTCGGGTAGCTCGATGGCCTCGTGGGACGCCGCGGACGGCGGCGCGGCGACGAGCTCCGGCGAGGCGGCCGCCGGCCGGGTCGGAGGCGCGAGGGGCGCGACCGCCTCGAGCGCCTTCTCGCTGAAGTCGAGCTCGTCCAGGGCGACGACCCGCGGCGCCTGCGTCGAGGTCGGCGGCGCGGCGGCGACCCGGGCCTCGGCGGCGGTCACCTTGAGCCAGTCGTCGGGGGTCGGGGCCGCGGGAGCGGCGCGAACGGGCTCGGGCTCGAGGCCGAAGGGGTCCCGCCGGAACGACGGCGGCGGCAGGGGCAGGGCGGACGGCGGCGCGGCGGGCGGAGCTGCGGGTGGCGCCGCGACCGGCGCGGGAACGTGAGGGGTCGCGGCGGCCGCCGGCGCGGCGGGCGCGGCGGCCGGCGCGGGGGGCGCCGCGCGCGCCGCGGGGCGCGGCGCCGGCGCCGAGGGCTGAAGTGGAGCGAGCGGTCGCGCGCCCGGCGGCGGCGTCGCGACCGGCCTCGCCCCCGGACCGGCTCCCGGAGCGCGCGCCGGCGGCGGGAACGGGCCGGGGGCGCGGACGCCGGGAGCCATGGGGGGCCGGAAGGCCGGCGCACCGGGGCGCGGCATGCCGCCGGGGACCTGCGGCCGGGGCATCCCGGCGGGAACGGGCGGCGTGAAGGGGCGCGCCGCGGGGGCGGCGCCCGGCTGGGGAGGCACCGCGGGGCGCGCCGCGACGGCGGGGGCGCCGACCCTCGGCGCCACGGGCGGGGCCGCGGCCGGCGGCGCGAAAGGGGAAGCGGCGGGTGCCGGTCGCGGCGCGGCGGCGGCCGCCGCGGGCCGCGGAGCCGGGGCGGCGGC
>DATBLK010000327.1:0-9522 GCA_036555405.1 Anaeromyxobacteraceae bacterium | reverse complement strand
CCCGCGGCGGCGGCGACCTGCTCCACCGGCTGCTCGGCGGGGCCGGGCGGCGCCCCGCGCGCCGGCCGGGGGCCGGGGGGCGGCAGCTCGGCGCCGATCCGCTCCCGGGCCACGTCGGCGAGCGCGTGCTCGCGCCGCCCGGGCTGGAGGAGGCGGCTCGCGAGGTCGGTGTCGAGCCCGGGTCCCAGGAGCGCCATCCCCAGTCGCCGCAGCTGGTGGTCCAGCGCCTTGCGGTCGTGGGCGTGCTTGGCGACGCCGGGGTCCTCGACGAGCGGCCGCAGCGCCGCGGCGAGGGCCGCCGGCGCCAGCTGGGGCGGCGCCCCGAGGTAGCGGTGCCCCACCGGCGCGTACCAGGCCCTCCCTCCCGCGGCCAGGGCCACGCCCACCAGCTCGGCGGTCCGCGGCGAGGGGCCGGCCTGGAGCACCTCGAGCCCGGCCTGGCCCGCCGCCCGGGCCGCGGCCAGCGCCTCGCCGAGCCCCGCGCCGTCGGCGACGACGCGGACGTCGGCGCTGCGCGGCGCCGCCCGGGGCGCCGGCAGGTCCTTCAGCAGGCGCGAGAACTCCAGCTCGGCGAAGAGGCGCCTCGCCGCCTCGAGGTCCGGCGGCCGGCGCGCCAGCTCGTCCAGCGCCACCGCGAGCGGCAGGTCGCGGCGCAGGGCCACCAGGCGGCGGTTCAGGCGCAGCCGCTCGGCGGCGGCGAGGATCTTCTCCTTGAGCTTCTGGCCGCCGCGAGGCACCGCCTCCGGGATCTCCTCGGCCCGGCGCAGCATCTCCTCCACGGTGCCGAAGTGGCGCACCAGCGCCGCGGCGGTGACCTCGCCCACCCCCGGGACGCCGGGGACGTTGTCCACCTTGTCGCCGAGGATGGCCTGGTACTCGACCACCCGGTCGGGCGGGACGCCCATCTTGCGCTCGACCTCGGCCGGGCCGCTCCAGCCGCCGCGCCCGCTCGCGTCCGCCATGGGGTCGTAGAGCCGCACCCCCTCCCCCACGAGCTGGGCCAGGTCCTTGTCCCCGGTGACGACCACCACCTCGAAGCCCCGCTCCCGGGCCGCGCGGACCAGGGTGGCGATGACGTCGTCCGCCTCGACCCCCGGCTCCTCCAGCACCGGCACCGCCAGCGCCTTCGAGACCTGGCGCACCAGCGGGAACTGGGGCGCGAGATCGGCCGGGGTGTCCGGGCGGTTGGCCTTGTAGGTGGGGTCGAGGTCGGTGCGGAAGCTCCGCCGGCTCGCGTCGAGGACCACGGCCACGTGCGTGGAGTCGTGCTCCCGCAGCGCCTTGAGGAGCATGTTGGTGAAGCCGTAGACGGCGTGGGTGGGGACGCCGCGGGTGCTCGAGAGCGGCGGGAGGGCGTGGTAGGCGCGGAAGACGAAGCCCGAGCCGTCGATCAGCGTCAGGGTGGGCACGGGCGGCGACGGGGCGGACCCTAGGGCCGGACGCGCACGGTCCATTCGGTCCGGGCGCCCGCCCCGTCCACGACGATGACCGACGCCTGGCCCGGCGACACGCCGGTGACGACCACGCCCCCGCGCTCGGCCCGGGCGCGCGCCACCCCGTTCTCCTCGACGAGGGCGCGGACGACGTCCCCCATGTCGACGCGCCGCTCCTCGCCCAGCCGGAGCTCGACGGTCCGGGGCTCGGGGGGCCGGCGGGGCGGGCGCGCCGCCGCCGCCACCCGGACGTCGTAGGCCACCACCGCCCCTCCCTCGAGCTCCACGGTGAGGCGCGCCGCCCCGCCCCGGAGACCCGAGACCTCCACGCGCCGGGCCTCGGCGCGGACGCCGAGCACCGCGGCGTCGCTCACCGCCACCTGCTCCACGCGCCGCTCGAACTGGAGCGGGAGGACCTGCCCCTCGCCGATGGCCAGGGGAACCGCGTCGGCGGCGAGCGCCGCCGAGGCCACGAGGAGGAGCGCGGAGAGCGGGCGCACGGCGCGACTGTACCGGATCGGCCGGCCGGGGGACACCGCCAGTCAGCGGACGACGGCGGTGTCGGCCGGCGAGGACGCCGGGCTGAAGTCGATGATCTGGTCGTCGAAGAAGGCCGCCAGGATCTGCGTTCCCCTGCTGGAGGTCGAGGGAAAGAGGCTCTTGTCGTACCAGGTGACCGCGAAGGGGAAGGACCCGCCGCCGAGCGCCTGCCTGATCCAGGGGGCCCTCCCGCTCTGGGTCCCGAAGCTCAGCGAGGTGTCGCGCAGCAGGGGCAGCGGGTCGCAGCCGGTCCCGCCGGAGAGCCGGCAGTGGGGGCCGGCGCGGAACTTCAGGAGGTGGAGGCCGAGGAAGACCTTCTCGGGGGGAGTGGTGCGAGGGACGGTCACCACGCCGGTGACCGGGTCGTAGCCGACCGGGTAGTCGGGGCAGGACAGGTCCTGCAGGTCCGGCTTGTCCGGCGGCGGCGGGCAGACCCGGTCGGTCGGGTAGTAGCGGCGGCGCGCCTTGCGCACGATGGGGAGGAGCTCGCCGGCGGAGCGGTCGCCCGCCGCCGCCGCCGCGGCGAGCGCACCCTCGTCCTGCCACTCGACGACGAAGGTCTCGGTGGCGGCCGCGCCCGGGTCGACGCTGAGGGTGGGCCGGCCGGCGTAGCCGAAGCTCTGGCCGCTGAGGACCAGCCCCTGGCCGCGGATGCTGAGCTCGGCGTCCCGCGTCGGGGCCGCGGCGTCGGCGACGTCGCGGAGGCACGCGGTGTGGTCGGGATCTGAGAGCCGGTCTACGGCCAGGGCGCCGGCCGGATACCAGGTCGGGTCGGGCGCGAGGAAGCCCGTGACCCGCGCCTCGAAGCCGCCCACGGCGAAACCTTCCGGCGGCGGGCAGAGGGCGGTGTCGGGGATGGCGACGAAGGCGATGTCCCCGATGCGGACGCCGAGCGCCGGGTCGGCGATGTTCCCCCCGGTGATCCAGGTCGTCGCGGCCAGCGGCCGCTGGAGCGCCACGAAGGGGGTCCCGTTCGCCAGCCCGACCGTTCCCGGGCGGAGCACCAGGCCCGGGATGAGCCCCTCCCAGACGACGCTCCAGGCGTCATCCTGGGCGAAGCCGGGGGTGGTGCCCACGAGCTTCTGGAGCGAGGGCAGGTCCTCGAAGGCGATGGCGGTCTCGGGCTGCCCGCTCTCGACGAGCCGGTCGTTCCACAGCCCGACGACCTGCTTGTTCGTGTCGCTGGAGCCGAGGGCGTCCAGGCTGGCGACGGCGGCGCGCTGCGCGCCGCGCATCGAGGAGACGGCGTTGCCCTCCGCCCAGCGCCCCACGTCGACGAGGTGGATGCGCCCGTCGGCCGCGGCCACGGCGCCCACGGCGGTGGCGTCGTTCCGCCCGGTGGGCGGCGCGATGGTCATCACCGTCTCCACCTGGCCCGAGACCACCGGGACGTCGCCGCCGGCCCGCGGCGGAACGACGACCAGGGCCAGGGGCATGGCGCCGATGCGGATGGGCGCGCGGTAGGGAAGCTGTCCCGCCGGGTCGGCGGCGATCCCGCCCCCGCGGGAGGCGTCGTCGGGCACCAGGGTGGCGATGCCGCAGTCGATGGCCGCCTGCGAGCCGCAGCTCGACTCGTCGAGCACCGCCAGGACCTCGAGTCGAGGGTCGGGCGCGAGCCCGATCCCGCCGGGGACGCTCGGGTCGGGGACCCGGCGGCCGAAGAGATCCGCGTCGTCCGGGGTGCGCTCCGACAGGATCCCGGCGGCCACGAGCCGGGTCGGGGCCCGGGCGTCGAGGCCCGTCACCGGCCAGGCGAGCGGGTCGGCGCCCGAGACGTCGATCTGCGCCACGCCGCGGACCGGCTGGCCGGCGGCGTCGAGGAGCGGGTCGGGCGTGGCCGCGAAGACGCGCCAGCCGTCGGGGGAGACCGCGAGGTGGACGGCGTCGAAGCCGAGGTCGCGGACCACGAGCGGCCCTCGGCGCTTCAGCGACCCGGGGGTGGCGGCGGGGTCCGAGTCGCGCTCGAACTCCGCCACCGCCAGGCGTCCGCCGCTGAGGCCGGCGAGGAGCCGCGCCCTCCCGGGCGGCGAGGGCACGCCGGGAGTCACCGGGCGAGCGATGGTCATCGCCGCCAGCGAGAGGAGGTCGGCGTCGGCGAGCGAGGGGTCCTCGGCCGGGAGGTCCACGGTGAGCGCGGGGTCCACCCGGTTGTGGACGTCCCAGGTGACGACGATCTGGAGCCGCAGGGCCGGCCGCAGCGAGCTCGCCCCGACGTCGAGGGAGCCCGCCCCGGCGACCGCGAGCAGGTCGGGGCTGGGCGCGCCGGCGCTGCCGTCGCCGAGCGAGGCCGCGGCCAGGCGCATGGGGCGCGGGTCGGTGGGGACGGAGAGCGGGAAGATCACCCCCGGCCCGACCACCACCCTGTCGTCCTGGAGGTCCACGAAGCGCACCTCGTCGCCGCGCGCCGAGGCCACGGCCAGGTAGGCGTGCACCGCCTCGGGCCGGGCGCGGGTGAGGCCCTGGAAGGTGGCCAGCGCCGTCGGCTGGCTGAACTTGGCGCCCAGGGTGCGGGCCCCGCTGGAGCAAGCGGCGGCCAGCGCCAGCGCCGCCAGGGCGGCGGTTCGGCCCGCCCTCACGGCCGCTCCCTGCCGAGGCGCATCTCGACCCAGGCGTCGCGAGGCGCCGCCGGGTCGTCGAGGCGGACGACGGACACGAAGCTGCGCTCGAAGGAGCCCACGAAGAACCGGACCTTGCCGTCGAACCGCTGCTCGGCGGCGAGCCCGAAGGGCTGCCGCCCGAGCACCGGCTTCCCGGTTGCCGGGTCGAGCGCGAAGACCCGCGCCACCGCCCCGGCCTCGTCGTCGTAGAGGTGGAGCGTCCCGTCGTCGGCGCAGGTCACCGCCACGAGGTCGCGCCGGCCGGCGCGGGGGATGGCGCGGACCTCGGACGGCCCCAGCCCCAGGGGCACGAGGCGGAGCAGCTGCCCGCCGGGCCGGCCGTCGGCGCCCTCCTCGATCCCCACCACCGCCAGGGCGCCGCCCGTGTCCGGGGTGCGCAGGCCGTAGAGGGCGGAGGTGAACCCGTCGTAGAGGCGGAGGGCCAGGTAGGCGCGCCGTCCGTCGGAGGAGAGGGCGAAGCCGCGCCCCTCGCCGCCGTAGATCTGGCTCGCGAGGTCGATCCCGGGCGGCTGCGTCCCGGTGAAGGCCACGTCGACGAAGCGGAACGGGAGGGTGCCCGGCCCGGCGAAGCGGCCCGTGAACCAGAGCCGCTGGCGAACCGGGTCGAAGCGGGCGCTGTGGGCGGCGTCGATGCCCACCGCGAAGGGCGGGTTCACCACCGGGAACGCCGTCGCGCCGGCCGGCAGCTCGCCCGAGAGCAGGACCTCCTGCAGGTAGCCGAGGTTCTGCGGCGTGAGGAAGAAGGTGACGAAGACCGAGGCGCTCAGGCCGGCGGGGGTCAGCCGGCAGGCCACCGGGGTGCTGTAGGGGTCGCCGAGGACGGGGTCGAGGGAGATGCGACAGCCGTCGCCGCAGGTCGGGGCGCCGGCGGCGCCCAGGGCGACGCGGTAGAGCCGCCCCTGGTTTCGCGAGGCGACGAAGGCCGCCGCCTCGCGCCCGCCCGACTCCCAGCCGGGGCAGGTCTCCTCGTCGAGGATGGAGAGCTCGCCCCCGAAGCTCCCGACGCGGGCCCAGCCGCGCTCCAGCGGGCCGAGGTCCGCGATCGCCTGCACCTCGCCGGGAGCCAGGGAGGCGGGCCGTTCGGCGACGTCCGGGACGCGGAGCACGGCCAGCGTGCCCCCCTCGGCGACGTCGAAGGCGAGGTCCATGTTCGACGAGACCACGTGGAGGAGCGTGTCGCAGCCGACCTCGCCGGCGGTGCAGGGGCACGGCGGCGCGGGGCACGCCGCCGCGAGGTGGCGCAGCGCGACTCCCGTCGGGTAGTGGAACCGGTCGGTCGCCGGAACGAGGTTGCGCGCCTGGTCGCTGGTACAGGCGGAGACGGCGGCCAGGGCGACGGCCAGGAGCGTCGGGAGGCGGGTCACGGGTGGCGAGAGCACGGGCCTCGGGTCGAGGGCCTCAGGCCCCCGCCGGGACCTCGGCCTGGATGCGCCGGAAGTCGGCGGCACCGGCGAAGAGCGCACCCACGCGGCGAACCAGCCCGAGCCGGTTGTCGCGGAGCCGCGGGTCCTCCGCCATGACGAGCACGTCGTCGAAGAACGCGTCCACCGCCGGCTTCACCGCGGCGACGGCGCGCAGGACGCCGGGCCAGTCGCGCCGGGCGCGGAGCTCGGCCGCCTCGCGCTCCACCCGCTCCACCGCGGCGAGGAGATCGCGCTCCGCGGGCTCCTGGAGCAGCGCCGGGTCGACCGCGGTGCTCCCGCCCGGCGCCTTCTCCTGGATGTTCGCCACCCGCTTGAAGGCGACCGCCAGGGGCAGGAAGTCCGGCCGGCCCCGGAGCCCGGCCAGCGCCTCGAGCCGGCGCCGCGCGTCGACGACGTCGTCGAAGCCGGCGGCCAGGACCGCCTCGACGAGGTCGGCCGGGTGGCCCTCGCCCCAGAGGGCGCGGAGGCGGCCCCGGAGGAAGTCGAGCGCCTGCTCCGCGACCGCCTTCCGCTCGGCGGCGAAGGTCACCCCGGCGAGGGAGTCGAGCGTCGCCTCCACGGCGGCGGAGAGCGCCAGCGACCAGCCGCGGTCGAGGAGGATGCGGAGGATGGCCAGGGCGGCGCGGCGCAGGCCGTAGGGGTCGGCGGCGCCGGTGGCCCGCTCGCCGATGGCGAGGATGCCGACGAGCTGGTGGAGGCGGTCGGCGAGGCCGACGAGGGCGCCGAGGTCGCCGCGCGGCATCTCGGCGGCCGCGCCGATGGGCTTGTAGTGGTCCTCGATGGCGTCGGCGATCTCCGGCCGCAACCCCTCGAGCCGGGCGTAGTGGCCGCCCATGACGCCCTGCAGCTCCGGGAACTCGCCCACCATGCCGGTCCCCAGGTCGGCCTTGCACAGCCTGGCCACCTCCTCGACGCCGGGGGCGAGCTCGGCCCGGCCCAGGGCCCGGGCCAGGGCCGCCGCCACCGCACCGATGCGCCCGGCGCGGTCGAGCTCGCTGCCGAGCTTCGCCTGGTAGGTCCGGCGCGCCAGGTCGGGAACGCGGTCGGCGAGCCGTCGCTTGCGGTCCTCGTCGAAGAAGAAGCGGGCGTCGGCCAGCCGGGCGCGCAGCACCCTCTCGTAGCCGTGGCGGGAGACGCGCGGGTCCTTCACCGGAGTGCCCGAGACGGCGATGAAGTTGCTCGTCAGCCGTCCCTTTGGGTCGAGGACCGCGAAGTAGCGCTGGTGGTTCCGCATCTCCGAGACGACCACCTCGGGCGGCAGCTCGAGGGACCGGGGGTCGAAGCTCCCGAGGACGGCGGTGGGGTGCTCGACGAGGTAGGTGACCTGCTCGAGCAGCTCCTCGTCCGGCCGCACCCGGCCGCCCGCCTTGCGCGCGGCGCGGGCGAGCTCGGACTGGATGGCGACCCGCCGCTCCCGCGGATCGGCCTCGACCCAGGCCTTCCGCAGCTTCGCCAGGTAGTCCTCGGGCGTGCCCCGGAGCGCGATGGCGCGCGGGGCCAGGAAGCGATGGCCGTGGGTCACCTTGCCGGAGACCACCTCGCCGTAGCGCACCGGCAGCGGCCTTCCGCCGTAGAGGGCCGCGAGCCAGCGCACCGGGCGGGCGAAGGTGACCTCGTCCCAGCGGGACCGCATCGCCTTGCGGAACTTGAGGCCGGCGACGATCCTCTCCAGCAGGGCCGGGAGCACCTGCTGGGCGCGCCGCCCCTTCTCCACCCGGGTCACCGCCACGCGCTCGCCCTTGGGCGTCGGGACGCGCACCAGGCGGGCGACGTCCACGCCCTGGCTGCGGGCGAAGCCCAGCGCCGCCGGGGTGGGCATCCCCCCGGCGTCGAAGGCCTGGGCCGCCGGCGGCCCGAGCGCCTCGGCGCGCATGTCGGCCTGCCGGGGGGCGACGTCGCGCGCCCAGGCGCAGAGGCGCCGCGGCGTGCCCACGGCCCGAACCTCGCCGTGGCGGAGCCGGGCGTCGTCCAGGGCCCGGGCCAGGTCCGCCTCGAGCTGCTCCAGCGCCGGGGGCACGAAGCCGGCGGGAATCTCCTCGGCTCCGATCTCGAAAAGCAGGTCCGCCATGGCCTACCCCGCCCTCCCCTCGCGCTCCGCCCGCGCCGCCTCCAGCGCCCGCTTCCGCTCCCTCGGGGGCAGCAGCGGGAAGCCGAGAGCCACGCGGGAGGCGAGGTAGCCCTTGGCGCACTCGTGCGCCAGCGCCCGGACCCGGCCGATGTAGGCGGCGCGCTCGGTGACGCTGATGGCGCCGCGCGCGTCGAGGCTGTTGAAGGTGTGCGAGCACTTCAGGCAGTGGTCGTAGGCCGGCAGGGGGAGGCCCAGCCCCAGGAGCCGGCGGCACTCCTCCTCGTAGACGCCGAAGAGGCCGAGGAGCACCTTCGGGTCGGAGGCGCGGAAGCTGTACTCGCTCATCTCCACCTCGTTCCGGTGGAACACCTCGCGGTACTTCACGCCCTTCACCCACTCCACGTCGAAGACGTTCTCGACGTCCTGCAGGTACATGGCGATGCGCTCGAGGCCGTAGGTGAGCTCGGCGGCGACCGGGCGGACCTCGAAGCCGCCCGCCTGCTGGAAGTAGGTGTACTGGGTGATCTCCATCCCGTCGCACCACACCTCCCAGCCCAGGCCCCAGGCGCCCAGCGTCGGGCTCTCCCAGTCGTCCTCGACGAAGCGGATGTCGTGGCGGCGCGGGTCGATGCCGATGGCGCGCAGCGATTCGAGGTACTGCTCCTGCACGTCGGGGGGGTTGGGCTTGAGGATCACCTGGAACTGGTGGTGCTGGTAGAGGCGGTTGGGGTTCTCGCCGAAGCGCCCGTCGGCGGGACGGCGCGAGGGCTCGACGTAGGCGACGTTCCAGGGCTCGGGCCCGAGGACGCGGAGGAAGGTGGCGGGGTTCATCGTGCCGGCGCCGACCTCGAGGTCGTAGCCCTGCGCCAGGATGCAGCCGCGGTCCGCCCAGTAGCGCGACATCTCGAGGATGAGGTCCTGGAAGGTCACGCGCGTCTCCTTGCGCCTGCGGGCCGCGGGATCGCGGAAGGTAGGGCGAGGGGGTGGGAGGTGTCAAACGGGATTTCGCTCGCGGATCGGCCTCGGCCGCGGTGGCAGGCCTATGGCTTCAGCATGGGCCCGACCTCGTCCAGGAACTTCCGGCTGGGCAGGCGCTTGCCGAGCTGGTGCTCGATGAACGCGGTCAGCATCTCTCTCGCCTCGGCGCCGACGTCCTCCTCGAGCGGGCCGGCGCCCTCGGGCCCGACCGCGGCCAGCCGGCGCAGGGCCGCGGCCGCGGCCGGGCCGCAGCGGGGGCCGGGGCGGTGCGGCGGCCCGCAGGAGCCGCAGAGGAACCCGCCCTCGTCGAGGCCGACGGCGAGCCGCGCCGGCGAGCCGGGGAGCCGGCCCCCGCAGCGGGCGCAGTCGTCGAGCCGCGGCGCCAGGCCCGCCGCCCGGAGCGCACCGAGCTCGTAGGCGCGCAGCGACCCGGGCGCGGCAGGCTTCCGGTCGAGCAGGTC
>DATBLK010000315.1:0-3841 GCA_036555405.1 Anaeromyxobacteraceae bacterium | reverse complement strand
ATGACGCCCAGGAAGAGGAAGGAGACGAGCGTGAACTGGTGGGCGTAGAGGTCGAGCCTCTCGGGCGCCGGGAGCCGGGCGAGGGCCTCGGGCCGGCGCCGCTTCACCAGGAAGGCGGCGGCGCTGGCGCCGGCGAGGAGGATGGTGGCGCCGAAGAGCTTGGCGAAGCCGATGTGGAGCGCGAGCCACCACGACTTGAAGATGATGGGCACCTCCTGCCTGAGGTCGAAGGTCGAGACCGCCCAGCCCATGAGCAGGAAGGCCGCCGGCATGACGAAGGTGCCCAGGGCCCGCAGGCCGGGGGCGAGGAAGCCGCCCGCCGCCCACACCAGGACGAGGATGAAGGTGTCGGCGGAGAGCACCTCGTAGCGGGTGTTGTAGGGGCCGTGGCCGACCTCGACCCAGCGCAGCGCCAGCGAGGCGGCGTGGGGGAGCAGGGCGAGGGTCCCGAGCCAGCGGCCCGCGGAGGCGCCGCGGTCCACCCGGAAGGCGACCCAGGCGAAGAAGGCGACGGTCGCCAGGGCGTAGAGGGTGACGGCGGACCAGAAGAGGACGCTCTGCATGGTTCGGCCTCGCCGGGCGCTCAGGGTGAGGGGGGGGCGCCGTCGCGCTCCCACTCGAGCCGCAGCGCCTCCGCGCCCCGGGGGAGGAAGACGAGCGCCGCGCTCTCGCCCGGGCCCGGGAGCCGGGCCAGGCCGGCCGGGAGCGCGAGCAGGCCGGCCCCGGCGAGCACCAGGGCGAAACCGGCGAGGACCGCCGGCATCCCCGGCGACCGGGAATAGGTGAAGCCGGACCAGCGCGCCCAGCCGGCGAGCCGCAGGGGATCGCCGCCGAAGGAGAAGGCTGCGCCCGGCTCGAGCGGCAGGGAGCGGTGGCTCGACTCGAGGCGGGCCGCCAGGGCGCCGGTCCCGGCGCGGTCGTCGAGCCCCCGCTCCGCCTCGACGACGAGCCGGGTGAGCCCGCCGCCGGCGTCGCGGGCCTCGGCGACGGCGGCGCGGCCGCGGGTCTGGAGGTGAAGCGCGAGCCGGCCGCCGTCCGGGCGCTCCACGACCGCGGCGAGGCCGGCGGGGATGGCCTGGAAGACCTCGACGCCGCCGTGCCGGACGCCGGCGGCCCGGTCCAGGGCGGCGCGCACCGGCGCCTCGCCCGGGCGGCGCAGCTCGAGGAGCGAGCGCCGGTCGGGCGCGTAGCCGGGCTGGTGGCGGTACGGGTCGAACTCCAGCAGGGCCACCTCCAGGTCCGGCGGCGCATCCGGCGCGAGCGGGCCGGCCTCGCGCTGGAAGACGGCGCCCGGGTCGGCGAGCCGGCGGCGCTCGCCCACCGCGAGCTCGAAGCTCCCCCCGTCGTGGAAGGCCTGCTGCACGGCGACGCCGGCGATGAGCGCGAGCAGGCCGACGTGGAGGACCCACCCGCCCCAGAGCGCGGCGCGGTGGCGGAAGAGCGCCGGTCCGGGGCCGGCGAAGCCGCGGGCGCGCAGGAAGGCCGCCGGGTCGCGGCCGGGGCCGGCCTCGAGGCGCACCGCACCCGGGGGCGGCTCGCCGCGCCACAGCGCCGCGGTGCGGGCCCGCCTGCCCCAGGTGCAGGCGAGCGTCGAGGCGAAGAGCGCGGCCACGCCGGCGAGGAACCAGGCGGAGGCGAAGGGCCGCTCGAGGCCGCCGGCCGCCGCCCAGGCGGGCGCCGTCGCTCCCTCGGCGCCGCGCACCCACGGCAGCCACGCGGCGACGCCGCAGAGCGCAGCCAGGTAGAGGAGGACGGCCCGCGCGAAGGCGGCCGAGCGGAGGAGCCGGACGAGCGGCACGGCGGCGCATTCTACACGGGCGGCCCGATCCCGTTTCAGTGCCCCGTCCCGTTGCAGCCGCAGTTGCTCTTCGACCAGCTCGAGGTGCCGTTCGTCGGGTAGGTCTTGAGGTACAGGCGGTTCGACGCCGCGCCGCTCCAGTAGGGCGCCGCCTGGTCCCACCCGGCGAGGACGCCGCCGACGGCCGCCGCCGCTCCCGCGCCGGCGACGAGCAGGCCGGGCCGCGGGCCGCCGTGCGGGACGGCGGCGTGGCAGTTCATGCAGGCGACGCGGTGGTCGCTCCTGGTGTGGTCGGGGAAGCGGCTGCCCGTGAAGTTCTGGTTGTGGCAGTTGATGCAGAAGGTGCCCGCCGGCATCCCGGACGAACCGGTCGCGAGACTCGTCGACCAGGCGGTGTTGGGCCCCTTGAGGAGGAACCGCGCCGTCGAGCCGTGGGGGCCGTTGAGGTCGGCGGCGGTCTCCGACTCGTGGCAGTCGGTGCAGGTCATGAGGCTCGTGCGGGTGAAGGGAGCCTTGATGTTGTCCGAGGCGCCGAGGTTCGAGCCGGCGGAGGCCAGCACCGGGTGGAAGGAGCCGGCGGTCTCGCCGCTCGCCCAGGTGCCGGCGAAGCTCCCGACGTTCGCGGGATTGAACTCCCTCGCGGCGTCGGTCTGCGCGGCGGCCAGCGAGGGGGAGGTCGGGACCGTCCCCGTGCCCCAGTAGAAGCTCGAGTGGCACTTGAAGCAGAGCGTGGCCTCGAGGTCGGCGTTGGCGGCGATGGCCTTGTAGGTGAAGCTCCCGGCACCGGTGGCGGCCCAGAAGGCCGGGTTCGCCGAGAGCGCCGCCCCGGTCGCGCCCTGGAGCGGCGCGCCCGCGAGGTTGCCGGTGGTGCCGCTCCCCTGCGTCCGCGTCGTGCCGCCCGTCGGCCTGGCCTGGTGCGGGTCGTGGCAGTCGAGGCAGCTCGCGTGGCGCCGGGCCACGGTGCTGGCGACGCCGAAGCCCAGCGCGTTGCCCCAGGCGGTGGCGGCCTCGGCCGCGGCGTCGTGGGAGGCGTCGGCGTCGGCCGGGTGGGCGTAAGTCTTGGCGATCTGCGCGGCCACGTCCTTGCCGGAGAGGTCCTGGCCGGTGGTGGCGTTGCCGTGGCAGTTGTAGCAGACGAAGACCGCCGGGCTGTTCGCGCCGCCCGCGGTGTGGGTCGAGCCGGCGAGCAGCGAGGGGTAGTCGGAGAAGTGGGCGGCGCCGAAGGGCTGCGCCGCGTCGTTCGGCCGGGCGTCGCCGCGGTCGGCGTGGCACTTCGTGCAGTTCCGCTGGAAGACGCTGCCGTCGTGCTGCGTGTAGCTCCACGTCTGGCCGGCGCCGGTGACGTAGTTGTGCGCCGCCGCGGCGAAGGCGGCCTTGCCCAGGGCCGGGCGGCCGGCGTCGACCGGGTTCCGGTGGCACGAGAGGCACAGGCCGCCGTTCGCCGCCGCGGCGTCGAAGTCGGTGGCGCTGCGGGTGGCGCCGGTGCGCGCCTGCGCCGCCCCGCCGCCGCCCACGGCGCGGGACGCCGGCGTCGAGGCGTCGAGGAGGAGGTTCGCCTGGTGGGTGGCGGTGGCCGGGCTGGAGAGGTCGTGGGGGTGGTCGCCGTGGCACATGTTCACGCAGGAGCGATTCGCCGCCGCCACCGCGGCGGCGAGGTTGCCCGACCAGGTGGGCGCCGGGTTCGGGCCCGCGGTCCCGTCGTCCCTGGGGATGTCGAGACCCAGGAGGTGCTTGGTCGCCTTCGAGGTTCCGATGGCCATGCCGCTCCAGATGGCGCCGTGGCACCCCGAACAGCTCGACCCGCCCGCGGACTCGCCGCCCCCGTCGAGCGCGCCGTTCATGTGGAGCGCCCGGTCGACGGCGGCGAGCGCGTAGCTCCCGCCGTGGCAGTCGCCGCAGCTCTGCGTCCCGGTGGCGGGATGCGTGCCCCCGGGCGGGGTGCCGTGGCAGCTCCCGCAGGCGACGGCGGAGGGAGTCGCCCAGGTCGGGGTGGCGTTCGCCCCGTTCCTGAAGTTCCCGTGGCAGTAGGTGGAGGAGCAGGTG
>DATBLK010000310.1:0-4115 GCA_036555405.1 Anaeromyxobacteraceae bacterium | reverse complement strand
CTCCTGGGCGCCGTCTCCAAGGCCCGGTTCTTCCGCGACGCCTGGCTCGACGCGCTGGGGGTGAGGCTGGTCGCGCGGGTGGCGGTGCGGTCCGACGACAGCCTGCTTCGCACCTTCGCCGCCTTCCTCGAGGAGGAGGGGATGCCGGTGGTGGACCCCACGCCCTACCTCGCGGACCGGCTGGCGCCGGAGGGCGTGCTGGGGACGCGCGAGCCGACGGCCGAGGAGTGGGAGGACGCGCGCTACGGCCTGGAGCTGGCCCGGGCCGTCGGGCGGCTCGACCTCGGGCAGACGGTGGTGGTGAAGGACCGGGTGGCCCTGGCGGTGGAGGCCCTGGAGGGCACCGACGCCTGCATCCGGCGGGGCGGCGAGCTGGCCAAGGAGGGGGCGGTGGTCGCCAAGGCGGTGAAGCCGCAGCAGGACCGCCGCTTCGACCTTCCCGCCGTCGGCCCGGACACCGTCGAGGCGATGCGCCAGGCGCGCTGCCGGGTGCTCGCGGTCGAGGCCGGCGCGACGCTGGTCATGGACCGCGAGGAGATGGTGCGGCGAGCCGACCAGGCCGGCATCGCCGTCCTCGGGATCCGCTGATGCCCACCTGGCTCCGCGAGGGGACCGGGGGACTGCTGCTCGAGATCCTCGTCCAGCCGCGCGCCTCGAGGACGCGGGTCCTCGGCGAGCACGGCGGCCGGCTCAAGGTCGCGCTCGCCGCCCCGCCGGTGGAGGGCGAGGCGAACGCGGCGCTCGTCGAGTTCCTGGCGGATGCGCTCGGCGTCCGGAAGGCGGACGTCGAGGTCGTGCGCGGCGCGGCCGGGCGGAGGAAGACGGTGCGGATCGCGCGGGCCAGCGCCGGCGCCGCGGTCGCGGCGCTGCGCTGACCCGCGCTGCCGCGCCCGGTCAGAGGGGGTCGATGGTCGCGAAGCCGGCTCCGGGGTTGGCGCCGGGGGTGTTGACCGGGTTCGTTCCGCCGTTGAAGGACCCGCCTCCGCCGGCGATGTAGCCGCCCTCGCCGCCGGAGTAGCCGCCGCCGCCTCCGCCGCCGCAGCATCCGTCGCCCGCGCCGCCGCCGCCGAAGCCGCCCGGCCCCTCGGAGGTCGCCCCGCAGCCGCCGCCCGCTCCGCCGGCCCCGCCGTTGGCGAAGGCCAGGCCTCCCTTGCCGTAGGGCGAGTCGTCCGCGCCGTTGCCGGTCATGCCGCCGCCGCCCGACCCCCAGGAGCCGCCGCCGCTGGAGGCGCCGCCCGTCCCGGCGCTGCCCGCCGGGCGCGGTCCGCAGGCGAAGAAGGTCGGCGTCGATGGCAGACCGCCGGCGGCGGTGCCCGAGCCGAGGCCGCCCAGGTCGGTCACGCGGCCGGCGCAGCCGTTCTGGCTCGCCGCCACCCGGGTGCCGGCGCCGCCGCCGGCCACCACCAGCGCGCTCGCGGTCGCCTTGTCGACGACGAAGGTGCCGCCGCCGCCCCCGCCGTTGCACTGGGCCGCGCTGACCCGGCTGCCCGGCTGACCCACCAGGATCTGGAGCACCTGGCCGGCGGTCAGCGCGAAGTCCCCGCCCACGCGGGCGCCCTGTCCCCCGAGGAAGTTGTCGGTCGCGCTGTGCCCCTGGGCGCCGAAGGCCTCGATGCGGTAGTTGCCGGCCGCGGGCGCCACCCATTCCTGGATGCCGGCGGTGACCACCACCTTCCCCGCGAGCCCCGTCCCCGCGTAGGCGGTGTCGCAGGCGGCCTGCGTCGGGCCGACGGCCCCCGTGGCGCCGCAGCTCGTGAAGCGGTGAGCGGTCCAGCGGCAGGTGCCCCGGTCGCAGTCGAGGCCCACCGCGCACGAGTTCCCGCAGGTGCCGCAGTGGGCGGCGTCGGAGGCGGTGTCGGCGCAGACGGCGGCCGCGCCGGTGCCGCACTTCGTCAGCGGAGGGGCACAGGTGGCGGTGCAGGCGCCCGCCAGGCAGGCCTTGCCGACGGCGCACGCCGCCCCGCAGGCGCCGCAGTTGAGCTGGTCCTCCTGCAGGTTGACGCAGACCGGGGGGGTCCCGCACTTCGTCGATCCGGGAAGCGAGCAGTCGCTGATGGTCTTGGAGGTGCTGCCGCAGCCGGAAGCGGCCAGGGTGAGCAGGACCGCGAGAGGCAGGACGAGCCGCAGGTTCGACATGGTGGGTTCCTTCCCGCGGCGGGCGCGGGGCGCCCGGCGCACGAGTCACTACTTACAGGCACCCGCGCGGCGACGGAAGCGCCGCAACGGGGTAGGCGGGTAGCGTCCCCATGCGGGCTGCGCACGATTCGTGAAGATTGCGACGTTCGAGGAGGCGCGCGCCCCCGACGTCGGGCGGCCGCGGGACCCCGGTTTCCCGGAAGGGGAGCGGCGCCGGCGCCGTCGCGGGCGCCTGCGCCGCTACTGGAGCTTGCTGGCGGAGAAGAACGCCACCATCGACGCCTGGCAGCTGTGCCCGGCGAGGCCGGCGAAGTTCTGGAAGTTCAGGAAGACGACGTTGGGGCCGGCGCGGACCGGGAAGACGCGGCTCGCCGTGAATGGGACCTGCGCCACCGTCACCGCGCCCGGGAAGCGAACGAAGGAGCTTCCCTGGATCGACTCCTCGTGCGTGTCGTCGGGCTGGCCGGCGACGAAGATCGCGAACTGGGCGCCGGTGGCGTCCGCCGGCACGTTGCAGTAGCCGTTGGCGGACACGTAGGCGTGTCCGGTCGACGGCGCCCGGAAGCGCAGCGAGACGAGGTTCGTCACCGCGCCCGGCTCGGCCCGCGGGAGGACGTAGTCGACGGTGGCGACGTCCTTGAACGCGGCCGACGCGCCCGGGGGTCCGGGGGGGCCGGGAGGTCCCATCGGCCCGCGCTGCCCCTCGGGACCGGGCGACCCCATGAGCCCCTGCTCGCCCTGCGGACCCGCCGGGCCCTCCGGCCCCTGCGGTCCCGCGGGCGCGAAGACCGTGTAGCCCACGGCGAGAGCGCCGGCGGTCCCGACCGCGGCCACGGACTGGGCGAACGAGAGCTTGAGGAAGGAGAGCTTGGAGAATGCCATGGCGGCCGGACCCTCGACCGGCGCCCTACGGTAGTGATTTCCGGCGCTCGCGGCGCCTTCCCGAATGGGTATCACGGCGACTAAGATGCCGTCCCGCATGTCCCACGACAGCATGTCCCGCGACCATGTGTTCCTCAGGGCCTGCCGCCGCGAGCCGGTGGACCGCGTCCCCGTCTGGATGATGCGGCAGGCGGGCCGCTACCAGCCGAGCTACCGGGCCGTCCGGGAGAAGGCGGGGTTTCTCGAGCTGTGCCGCTCGCCGGAGCTCGTCGCCCAGGTCACCGTCGCTCCCATCGACGAGTTCGGCTTCGACGCGGCCATCCTCTTCTCCGACATCCTCATCCACCTTCCGGCCATGGGTCTCGACCTCTCCTTCGAGAAGGGGGAGAAGGGCAGGGGGGACGGCGGGCCGCGGATCGGGAACCCGGTGCGGTCCCGCTCCGACGTCGAGGCGCTGCGGGCCCCGGATCCGGCGCGCGACCTCCCCTTCGTGCTCGACGGGATCCGCGCCATCCGGCGCGTGCTCGCGGGCCGCGTGCCGCTCATCGGCTTCGTGGGCGGCCCCTTCACGGTGGCGAGCTACGCCGTGGAGGGCGGGAGCCAGGGGTTCGCCCGGCTGAAGACGATGCTCTACGCCGACCCCATGGGCGCGCACGCGCTCTTCCGGAAGCTCGCCGACGCCGCCATCGTCCAGCTCCAGGCCCAGGTCGAGGCCGGGGCGGAGGCGGTCCAGGTGTTCGAGAGCTGGCTCGGGGAGCTGTGCCGGGAGGACCTCGAGGAGTTCGTCCTTCCCCACCTGGCCCGGATCGCCGAGGCGCTGGGGGGGAAGGGGGCGCCCCGCATCCTCTTCTCGACCGGCACCGGCACGCATCTGGAGCAGATGGCGCGGCTGGGCTTCGACGTCCTCTCGGTCGATTGGCGCATCCCCATCGCCGAGGCCCGGGCCCGCCTCCCCGGGCTCGCCGTCCAGGGCAATCTCGACTCCACCCTGCTCCTGGGCCCGCGGGAGACGCTCCTGGCTCGCGTCGGGACGATGCTGGAGGCGGCCGGCCACCGGCCCGGTTACATCTTCAACCTCGGCCACGGCATCCAGCCGG
>DATBLK010000294.1:0-2052 GCA_036555405.1 Anaeromyxobacteraceae bacterium | reverse complement strand
GGACCACTGAAGGTCGCGGGGAGAAGGCGAGTCCCCTCTCCCCGGTCCCGGCCGGGGAGAGGGGAACCGCCTGCCTCGCCCTCCCCGTGGGTGAGGGGCGCGTCGCGCTCGCGGTCGCCTGAGCGGAGCCCGCTATGATGCCGTCGTTGACCGCCCCGTCCCCCTCCCTCACCGCCCTCCTCGTCGAGGACGACGCCCGGCTCGCCGCGCTGACCCGGGAGTACCTCGCGGGCCACGGCGTCCTCGTCGAGGTCGTGGGCGACGGCAGGCGCGGGCTCGAGGAGGCGGCGCGGCGGCGCTGGGACGTGGTCCTCCTCGACCTCATGCTCCCCGGCCTCCCCGGCCTCGACGTCTGCCGGGAGCTCCGGGCGCGGAGCGACGTCCCCATCATCGTGCTCACCGCGCGCGGCGAGGAGGCCGACCGGGTCATGGGGCTCGAGACCGGCGCCGACGACTACCTCGCCAAGCCCTTCGCGCCCCGCGAGCTCCTGGCCCGCATCCGCGCGGTGACGCGGCGCGCCCGCGGCCAGGCGGGGCCGGCGCTGCGGCCGGTGCGCGTCGGGCCGCTCCTCGTGGACCCGGGGGCGCGCCGGGCGACCCTGCGCGGCCGCGAGCTGCCCCTCACCGGCTACGAGTTCGCCCTGCTGCGGGCGCTCGCCGAGCGCGCCGGGCGCGTGCTCTCCCGCGAGCAGCTGATGGAGCTCGCCCGGGGGACGGCGGAGGAGGCCTTCGACCGCTCCGTCGACGTCCACGTCTCGCGCCTGCGCCAGAAGCTCGGAGACGACCCGAAGCGGCCGCGCCTTCTCAAGACGGTGCGCGGCGCCGGGTACGTCCTGGCCGCGGAAGGAGGCGAATGACTCCGCACCCCGGTTGGCGGGCGCGGCACCGCGGCCGGCTCTTCTGGCGCGTCTGGCTCTCGGGCCTGCTCCTCCTCGGCGCCGTCCACCTGGCGCTGGCGGCGACCGGCTGGGCCCTGGGTGGGCGCGCTCCGGTGCTCCGGCCCGACCGCGCCGCCGAGTACGCGGCGGCGCTGGCCTCGGCGCGCGACCCGGCGGACCTCGGGGCAGCCCTCTCCCGGGCGCGCGAGGCCTTCGGAACCGAGATCGCCGTCTACGACGGCGAGGCGCTGGTGGCCGCCAACGCCGAGCCGCCCCCTCCGCCGGCCTCGTCCGCGGACCGGGCGCGCCTGGAGCGCGGCCCGGTGCGCCTCCACCGGCGGCGGCACGCCTGGGCGGCGCCGATCCCCGGCTCGCCGGGGCGCTACCTGGTCCTCGTCGGTCCCTGGGCGCCCTTCGGTGCCGGCCGGGCGGCCGCCTTCCTGGGGGCGCTCTTCCTGGCGCTGGCTCTCGCCTCCATCCCGCTGGCCCGCGCCATCGCCCGCCCGCTGGAGCGCCTCACCGAGGCCGCCCGGAGGCTGGGGCGCGGCGATCTCTCGGCGCGCGCCCACCTGCGAGCGCCGGGCGAGATCGGCGAGCTGGCCCGGGCCTTCGACGAGATGGCCGAGCGCGTGGAGCGCCTGGTCCTGGCCGAGCGCGAGCTCCTCGCCAACGTGAGCCACGAGCTGCGCACGCCGCTCTCCCGGATCCGCGTGGCCCTGGACCTCGCCGCCGAGGGCGACCTCGAGGCCTCGCGCCGCTGGGTCCGGGAGATCGGAGCCGACCTGGAGGAGCTGGAGCAGCTCATCGAGGGCGTCCTCATGGCCGCCCGCCTGGAGCGCGGCGGCGAGGCCCTGCCGCTGCGGCGCGAGCGCCTGGCGCCGGCCGACCTGGTGGAGCGCGCCGCCGAGCGCTTCCGCGCCGGCCACCCGGGCCGGGCGCTGGAGGTCGAGGTCGCGGGCTCGCTCCCGGACCTCGACGCCGACCCGGCGCTGCTCCGGCGCGCCCTCGACAACCTGCTCGACAACGCCCGCAAGTACTCGGACGACTCGGCGCCGGTGGCGCTGCGAGCCCGCGCCGCCGGCCGGGCGGTGGAGATCGAGGTCCGCGACCGCGGCATCGGCATCGACGCCGCCGACCTGCCGCGCCTCTTCACGCCCTTCTTCCGCACCGACCG
>DATBLK010000293.1:0-3041 GCA_036555405.1 Anaeromyxobacteraceae bacterium | reverse complement strand
GGGCCCGGTGGGTGGCGTAGTTCACGCGCGCCGCCAGGACGCCGGGCGTGCGGGACAGCACCCGCTCGTTCAGCCACACGCAGGAGGCGCAGCGAATCCCCTCGATGGCGAGGTCCAGCTCCACCGCTCCGCCGGCGTCGCGCAGGAGCCCGTCGAAGGCGGCCGGGTCGGCGGCGCCGGCACCGGGCGTGGCGGCGAGGCCGGTCTCCTCCCAGCGCCGCCCGTCGTAGAAGCGCTCGAGCCCCTCCTCGAGGATCAGCCGGTGGACCCCGGCGCACCCGGCGCAGCAGAAGACCTTGCCCGCGCCGGCCCCGGTCTCGCGCACCGCCTCGCGCTCCGGAAACTCGGCGAGGCAGTGGTCACAGCGCATGGAGGCCGAGCCCGCGCGCCGCGAAGAGGAGCCCGAGGACCGCCACCGCGATCCCGCCCGCCCGGAAGAGGAGTCCCCGGGCCCGCGCCGAGAGCCAGGAGGCGGCGCCGCCGACGAGGAGCAGCGCCGGCGCCGTCCCGGCGCCGAAGGCGAGCGCGAAGAGCGCGCCGCGCAGGGGGTGGCCGGTGGCCGCCGCGCCCGCGAAGGCCGACCAGGACAGGCCGCAGGGGAGGAACCCGAGGAGCAGGCCGAGCGCGTAGACCCGGCCCGCGCCCCCGCCGCCGAGGAGCCCGCGGGCGGCCGCCACCACCCGGCCGCCCAGGAGGGCCTCGAGCCGCCGGAAGGCGGGGACGACGCCGGCGGCGCCCAGGCCCAGCGCCACCATGAGCAGGCCGGCGGCGACGGCGACCGCGTCCTGGAAGCCGGCGACGCCGGCCGCGACGTTCACGATGGAGCCCGCGAGCCCCATGACGAAGCCCGCGAAGCCGTAGGTGGTCACCCGGCCGAGGTTGTAGAGGAGGTGGAGCCGGAACGTGCCGCGGGCGTCCGGCGGCGCGGCGCCCAGGCTCACCGCGGCCACCAGCGGACCGCACATCGCGGCGCAGTGGCCGAAGCCGCCGAGCAGTCCCGTTCCCAGGGCGCCGAGGAGGGCGGCGGTCACTCGGCGAGCTCGAAGGTGAAGGTGGCGCGCCACGGCCCCGCCGCCGGCTCCTGCGGCCGGAGCGCAACCTCGGCGGTCCAGACCCGGCCGCCGCTCGGGCAGCGGACGACGACCCCGCGCCCCTTGAACGAGCCGGGGCCCGCGGGAGCCAGGGGCACGCGGTTGTCCCCCATGTACATCCCCGGCATGGAGAGGGCGATCTCGCCGCCCGCGGCGCGGAGCGGCCGGCCCCCGAGCCGGGCCTGCACCGTGAACTCGAGGTCGACCATGGCGCGCGGCGGGCGCGGGGCGACGTCGAGCCGGACGACGAGGTCGCCCGGCCCGGTCCGCTCGCAGGGACCGCGGGCCAGGTCGCAGTCGGGCCCGGCCGCCCGCTTGCGGTCCTCGTCCCAGCGCAGGCCGGCCTGGTACGGGTCCCGCACCACCTGCTCCTCGAAGAGGCGGTGGCCCACGACCGCGGTGGCGACGGTGAGGACCGCGACCGCGGCGGCGACCGCGCCGATGGCCCACTTCACGGGGCCTCCGGGACGACCATCCGGACGGGGCGCGAGAGGCGATGCCCCCCGCCGGGCTCCGGCTCGGCGGTGAGCTCCCCCTCGATGGTCCGCGCCGACGAGCCGACGCCGCCGGCGAGCGCGAGGACGCGGAGCCTGCGGTGCTCTCCCGCCCGAAGCCGGACCTGCCCGGGCCGGAGCCGCACCGCGGCGCCGGCGGCATCGAGCCGGAGCCGGATCTCCACCGGCGCCCGGCCGCGGTTCTCGATGGTCACCTGGTAGGCGTTCACCGCCTCGCCCTGCGGCGTGCGGCGGGGCGCGAAGTCGGCCGCCGGCTGGACGCGGAGGTCGAGCGGCGAGCGGGCCGCGGCCACGCCCGCCGTGAGCGCCAGGGACGCGGCCCCGAACGCGCCCAGGGCCAGCGTCGCCGGCCGGACCAGGCGGCGCGGCGCGCCGGGCTCGCCGAAGAAGTAGCCGACGAGGTTCCCGGGGCGGCCCAGCTTCCGCATGATGGGCTGGCAGGCGTCGACGCACTCGGCGCAGGCGATGCACTCCATCTGCAGCCCGTTGCGGATGTCGATGCCGGTCGGGCAGACGCGCACGCAGGCGCCGCAGTCGACGCAGTCGGCGGCGCGCCGCCGGTCGTAGGCCACGACGAGCGTGTGCCGGTCGAAGAGGACGCCCTGGAGCCGGGCGTAGGGGCAGGCGGTGGCGCAGAAGCGGGCGCGGAGCAGGGCCAGGTCGAGGAAGAGGACCGCCGAGATCGCCGCCCACGAGCCCCAGGCCACCGGGTGGAGCGTGCCCGAGGCGAGCCCGGCCAGGAAGGCGCGCGGCTCGACGAAGTACCAGACGAGGTCGGCGCCGACGAGCGCCGAGGCCAGGGCCAGGAGCGCCCAGGCGGCCGCCCCCCGGGCGCCCCCCTTCCGCCGCCGGCGGTCGACCCCGGCGGTGAGGTCGCCGAGCACCGTCTGCGGGCAGGCCCAGCCGCACCAGGCGCGGCCGAAGACCAGGGTGGCGAGCAGGAAGAGGACGGTGGCGAGGAGCGTCGCCAGGAGCACGAGGAACATCTCGTCCATCGCCAGCGAGGCGCCGAGGACGTGCAGCCGCAGCGTGGGGACGTCGAAGCGCAGCGCGCTCTCGCCCCCGACGCGCGCGAAGGGAAGCCCGAGCCAGAGGGCTCCCTGCGCCACCCCGGCGGTGCGGCGCCAGCGGCCGAAGCCCCTACTCGTCATCCATCATCTTGTACTTCGCCTCCTCGACCTCCGCCCGCCGCCTCGAGGAGTAGGTGTAGGCGATGGCCGCCGCCAGGAGGGCGCAGAGGGTGAGGCCGAAGGCCAGGTAGGCGATCTCCGGGCCGCTCATCCGGGCCTACCCCTTCCTCCGCTTCGACTGGGCGAGCCAGAGCCAGAGCACGGCTGCCGTGGGGAGGGCGGTGAAGAGGACCGCCGCGGCGATGGTGACGGGGATGGTGCTCTCCATCTCGCTCCCTCACTTCCCCGCGGCCTGGGCCGCGGAC
>DATBLK010000280.1:0-9701 GCA_036555405.1 Anaeromyxobacteraceae bacterium | reverse complement strand
AGGCCCGTGCCTCGGCGGCCCCGGGACGCGTGAAGGCCAGGACCTCCTGGCCGGCGCTCCTGGCCACCTGCGCCGCGATGTGCGCCGCCGCCCCGAAGCCGTAGAGCCCGACCCGGCGCGCCCGGCTCGCCAGCCGCCAGGCGCGGTGGCCGATGAGGCCCGCGCAGAAGAGCGGCGCCGCCTCGGCGTCGCCGTAGCCCGCCGGCACCGGGAAGCAGTAGCGGGCGTCGGCGACGAGCGCCTCGGCGAAGCCGCCGTCGAGGTCGCGCCCGGTGAAGCGGGCCCGGTCGCACAGGTTTTCCCGGCCGGCCCGGCAGGGCTGGCACTCGCCGCAGGTCCACCCGAGCCAGGGGACGCCCACGCGGTCGCCCTCGCCGACGCCGGCGACGCCGGCGCCCACCGCATCCACCAGGCCCACCGCCTCGTGGCCGGGAACGCGCGGCAGGGGCGCCTCGAGCTCGCCGTCGGCGAGGTGGAGGTCGGTCCGGCAGACGCCGCAGGCGCGGACGCGCAGGCGTACCTGGCCCGGGCCGGGCCCGGGGAGAGGAAGGTCGCGCGCCGCAAGCGGCCGGCGCGGCGCCTCGAGCACCATGGCGCGCACGGGCGGATCCTGCCGCGCCCGCGGGCGCCGCGCCAGGCCGGTTCCGGCTACTTCCCGTAGGCGAGGCTCGCCGTCACCGACCCCTCGGCCGGAACGGTGACCTGCGCCGTGCGCTCGCCGAACTTCTCGTGCCAGGCGCTGACGGTGTAGGTGCCGGCCGGAAGCCCCTTCACGGC
The DNA here is from genome assembly GCA_036555405.1 of Anaeromyxobacteraceae bacterium. Classification (GTDB taxonomy): domain Bacteria; phylum Myxococcota; class Myxococcia; order Myxococcales; family Anaeromyxobacteraceae; genus DATBLK01. The sequence continues at coordinate 8,924 of DATBLK010000280.1, read as the reverse complement.
GAAGGCGCCGTCGGCGCCGGTCACCGCGTAGGGCGCCTCCACCACCACGACGTACCCGATCATGAAGGTGTGGACGTCGCACTTCACGGTCTGGACGCCCGGCTTCTTCAGCGGGCGCGGAATGCGCTGGTTCTTCATCGGCATCGCCAGGTTGAAGGTCGTGGTCGTGCCGGCGTACCCGTGGATGTTGTGGAGCATGGGGTCGCTGTTCACGATCTCGAGCGTGCTTCCCACCGGCACCGCCTGGACGTGCGGGATGTAGTGACAGTTCTTCTGGTCCAGGATCACCTTCGAGGCGAGCGGAGCGGGCTTGGGCGCGCCCGGACCCTTCACGGTGATCACCGCGTTCTTCACCAGGCCGTTCGAGACCTGCACCGACTCGTCGGGCACCGTCTTGCCGCAGTGCTGCATGTCCTTGTTCACCTTGAGCGGGGGCGGCGCCGGCGGGCTCCCCTGGAACTTCACGGTGCCGACGACGTCGCCGGCCCGGGCCTGCGACGCCGCGACCGCGAGGAGGGCGGCGGCGAGAGCTGCGAGAGTGCGCATGGAGTCTCCGATGGGACGGCGTTGCCCGGGCCTGCCGGGCCGGGACCACCCCGGCCTCAGCGCACCCGGTTCACGAGCTGGCCGGCGTCCCGGACCAGGTCGTCGATGGCTTCGGGAGCGTCGACGTCGTAGATGCGGCGCATCCGGCCTTCGCGGTCCACCAGCACGAGGTGCGTGCCGTGGAAGATCTCGCCCGGCTGGCCGTCCGGCCCGGCCTCCCGGCCCATCGCCGTCTTGAGCCCGCCCACCACCGCATCGCGCACCGCCGGCGGCGGTCCGCCGAGGAAGCTCCAGCTGACCGGGTTCGCCCGGTACGAACGGGCGTAGGCGGCGAGGCGCTCGGGCGTGTCGTACTCCGGATCGACGCTGAAGGAAACCAGGTGGAACTGGTCGGCGAGGTACTTCGTCCGGCGCTGGACCACGGCCATCTTGCGGGTGATGGCGGGGCAGATGGTGGCGCAGCGCGTGAAGATGAAGCCGGCCGCCCAGACGCGCCCGCGCAGCTCCTCCGTTCCGAAGGCCCGGCCGCGCTCGTCCACCAGGCGAAAGGACGGCACGACGCCGAGCACCGGCGGAAGCGGCGGCGGCGGGTGGCTCAGCAGCCAGACGACCGGCCAGCCGGCGAGCATCCCGACGAGGACCACCCAGAAGAGCGGGCGGCTGACGGCGTGGGAGGCGACCTCCTCCACGCGCGCCACGCTCTGACGCGTTGCGGCAACGGCGCTGTGCATGCGCGCAATGAATTACTTCGCCCACCAGGTTCCGGCAATCTCCCTTGCGGAGCGCCCTCCGGAGCGCCTTCGAACGGACGTCGCGCGCCCGGGCGTTCGCACGCCCCACGAGGAATCGTCGACCGGCCTTGCCGCCGGTGGGGGCGGTCCCTACCAAAGGGACGCACGAGACAAAAGGCCGTTTGCGCTCGGGGTGGCACCCATGAGCAGTGAACATCACCCGACATCCCACGGCAGCCGCGCCATCACCTGGCCTCCGGATCAGCAGTTCGGAGCCGCCACGCCGGGCAAGATCGGGATGTGGATCTTCCTCCTCGCGGACGCCCTCTCGTTCGCCGGGCTCCTGCTCGCCTACGGCATCCTGCGCAGCGGCGCCGCGGTGTGGCGCCACCCCGGCGAGCCCCCGCTCGGCATCAACTTCACTGCCGGCCTCACCTTCCTCCTCATCTGCTCCTCGGTGACCATGGTGCTGGCCTACGCCGCGGCCACGGAAGGGAAGCGGACCCAGACCGCCGCCTGGCTGGCCCTGACCGCGCTCGGCGGGACGCTCTTCCTCGCGGGGCAGTTCCACGAGTACTTCGGCATCTGGGGACCGGGCCTCAGCAAGGAAGGGCTCGTCTTCGGCCAGTCGGCCTACGCCAGCACCTTCTACTCCATCACCAGCTTCCACGGGGCCCACGTCTTCTCCGGGACCCTCTACATCCTCGTCATCCTGGCCAGGTGGCTGCAGGGCAAGACCGACGCCGCCCACGTCGAGATCCTCGGCCTCTTCTGGCACTTCGTCGACCTCGTCTGGATCCTGGTCTTCACCTTCGTCTACCTCATCCCATGAGCCACGCCTCTCGAAAGCAGTACCTGCAGGTCTTCCTGGCGCTCGCCCTGCTCACCGCCCTCGAGGTGGGCGTGGTCTACCTTCCGGCCATCGGCAAGGGCCCCATGGTGCTCGCGCTCGTGGGGCTGGCGGTGACCAAGGCCGCCCTGGTCGGGCTCTTCTTCATGCACCTCAGGTATGAGACCCGGATCATGCGGCTCACGGTCGCGATCCCCCTCGCCACCCCCGCCATCTACGCGGTGGTCCTCATCGCCGAGGCCACCCTGAGGGTCGTCCCATGACCCTGCCGCGCCTCGCCGCCCCCGCCGCGCTCCTGCTCCCCTCGCTCGCCGGCGCCTGCCCCGCATGCGCTCGCGACACGAGCCCGAGCGCCCTCTACCTCGTCGGCGCCATGATCCTCCTGCCCTACGTCGTCGCCGCGGTGGTGCTGCGGGCGGTGCGGCGGGGCGAGCCGGGCGGGAGGCCGTGATGCGCCGGGCCCGGCACCTGGCGGCGGCGGCCCTCTGGCTCTCGGCGCGCGCGGCCCTGGCCGCCCCCCGGGCGGAGGAGGGCATCGGGTTGCCGCGCGACGTCTCCCTCGACGGCCACCGGATCGACTGGCTCATCCACTTCACCATCGTCAGCACCACGCTGGTGTTCGTGGCGGTGGTCGCCTGGATGGCCTACGCCATGGTGCGGCACGGCGCGGGCCATCCCGCGGCCCACGACCGCGGCGAATCGCGGCGCTCCGCCCTGGCCGTGCTCGTCCCCACCCTGAGCATCTTCCTGGTGGTGGACGGCAACCTCTTCGGCCACGCGGTGGTGGACCTCAACCGCCATTTCTGGAACTACGACGGCGCCGAGGCCGACCCGGCCGCCGTGCGCATCGAGGTCAACGCGCAGCAGTGGGCCTGGGGCGCGCGTTACCCCGGGCCGGACGGGAAGTTCGCCACCGACGACGACGTCGTCACCCTGAACGACGTCCGGATCCCGGTCGGGGCGCCGGTGATCCTGCAGCTCACGTCCACCGACGTCATCCACAGCTTCTACCTGCCCAACTTCCGCGTGAAGCAGGACGCGGTGCCGGGCTCGGTGACCCGCCTCCTCTTCCAGGCGAAGGAGACCGGCGAGTTCGAGATCGGCTGCGCCCAGCACTGCGGGCCGAACCACTACAAGATGCGCGGCGTGCTCACGGTGACGACGCCCCAGGCCTACCAGGCGTGGCTGGCGGACGCGGCCGCCGACGCCCGGCGGGCCCACGACCCCGACGACCGCGAGGCGAACTGGGGCTGGGCCTGGAGGACCTTCTGATGTCGGTGCCCGCCCATGCCCTCGTCGCGGACGAGCTGCAGCCCATCCACCCCGCCCCCACCTCGTTCCTCCGCCGGTACCTCTTCTCGGAAGACCACAAGGTCATCGCCAGGCAGTTCCTGTGGGCGGGCCTGATCTTCCTGCTCCTCGGCGGGTCGCTGGCGATGCTCATTCGCTGGCAGTGGGCCTACCCGGGCCGTCCGGTGCCCGTGGTGGGCCGGCTCCTGCTCGGGGGCAGCGGCGGCGTCATCGGGCCGGCGACCTACCAGGACCTGTTCACGATGCACGGCCTCATCATGATCTTCTTCGCGATCACGCCCGTGCTCATCGGCGCCTTCGGGAACTTCATCATCCCGCTCCAGATCGGGGCCCGGGACATGGCCTTCCCGAAGCTCAACATGCTCTCGTTCTGGACCTTCGCCCTCTCCCAGCTCCTCATGATCCTGTCCTTCTTCGCGCCGCTGGGACCGGCCGGCGCCGGCTGGACGACCTACCCGCCGCTCTCGACCAACGTGGGGACCCCCGGCGCCGGACAGACGCTGGTCGTGGCCGCCATCTTCGTCACCGGCGCGGCCACCATCATGGGGAGCATCAACTACGTCACCACCGTCATCCGGCTGCGCGCGCCGGGCATGACCTGGCTGCGCCTGCCGCTCGCGGTCTGGGGGATGTGGCTCACCGCCATCCTCAACGTGCTCTTCGTACCGGTGCTGGGCTCGGCGGCGCTGCTGCTCCTGCTCGACCGCAGCTTCGGCACCCAGTTCTTCATCGCCGGCGCCGCCTCGGTGCGGGGCGGGGGCGACCCCGTCCTCTTCCAGCACCTCTTCTGGATCTTCGGCCACCCCGAGGTCTACATCCTCATCCTCCCGGCCTGGGGCATCGTCGGCGACCTCGTCTCCTTCTTCGCCCGCAAGCCCGCGTACTGGTACCGGGGCTCGGTCCTGGCGATGGTGGCCGTGACCGTCCTCTCGGCGGTGGTCTACGGCCACCACATGTTCCTCACCGGGATGAGCCCCCTGCTGGGCCAGGGGTTCATGCTCCTCACGCTCATCATCAGCGTCCCGGGGATGGTGCTGGTCTTCAACTGGCTCTACACCCTCTGGCGCGGCTCCATCCGCTTCGAGGTGCCCATGCTCTTCACGCTGGGCACCATCTTCGTCTTCGGCGTCGGCGGCCTCACCGGCCTGTTCCTCGGCGACATCTCGCTCGACATCTACCTCCACGACACGATGTTCGTGGTGGGCCACTTCCACTTCACCATGGCGGCGGCCTCCTTCCTGGGCCTCATGGCGGGCATCTACTTCTGGTTCCCGAAGATGTTCGGCAAGCAGCTCGACCAGCGCCTGGGGCGGGTCCACTTCTGGGTCTCGGTCGTCGGCATCACCCTGGTCTTCGGCGGCCAGCTCCTCGCCGGCTACGCCGGCCAGCAGCGGCGCCTCTACGATCCGTTCGAGTACACCTTCATCTCCCACCTGCGCGGGCTCAACCGCTGGACGAGCTACCTGGCCTTCGCCCTGTTCGTCGGACAGATGGTCTTCGTCTGGAACTTCCTCGCGAGCGCGCTCGGCAAGGGCCGGGCCGCCGACCGGAACCCGTGGCAGGTCGGGACGCTGGAGTGGACCGACGCCGCCTCGCCGCCGGCCCACCACAACTACGACCACATCCCCAGCGTGCTGCGCGGACCCCACGAGTTCGCCGATCCCGCGGTGCGGCAGGCGCTCGGGCGCGACTGGATCGGCCAGGCGGAGGAGTTGCCGGATCCGGTCGCCTCCGCGACCGGGAGGGCCTAGCGACCATGCGCCCGCTGCCGGCGGCCGGCCCCGCACCGGCACGCGTCATCCCCCATCCCGAGGCGAGCCACGCCGTCACCGCCCACCTCGGGATGGTCATCTTCCTCGCCTCCTGGGCGATGCTCTTCGCCGGCCTCTTCTTCGCCTACGGGCTGGTGCGGTCCAGGGCGGCCGCCTGGCCTCCGCTCGACCAGCCCGCGCTGCCGCTCGCCCTGCCCGGCGCCAACGTCGCCGTGGCCGCGCTCGGGAGCGCCGCGCTCCTCCTCGCCGCCCGGCCGCTCCGGCGCGGCGACCCCCGCGCCGCCGCTCGCTCGCTCGCCGCCGCCGCGCTCCTGGGAGCCATCTTCCTCGCCCTGCAGGCGAGGGTGTGGACCTCGCTCTGGGCCCAGGGCCTTCGCCCCGACGGGGGCCCCTACGCCTCGGTGTTCTACACGCTCACCGCCTTCCATGCCGTGCACGTGCTGGTGGGCCTCGGCGCCCTCGTGGTCCTCGCCTGGCGCGCCTGGCGGGGGAGCCGCGGCTCCGGCCGGCCCGTGCCGGCGCGCCTGTGGACCATGTACTGGCACTTCGTCGCGGCCGTCTGGTTCCTCATGTACCTGACGGTCTACGTTCTCTGAACGGAGCGTAAATGTCGCGCCTCGCCATCCTCCCGCTCGCCGCGCTGGCGCTCGCCGGCTGCAAGGGGTACGCGCCCGCCGGCTTCGCCCAGCCGATGAAGCTCGGCGGCAAGGAAGTCCCGGCCGAGACCCTGGCCCACGGGGAGCGGGCCTACATGCTCTATTGCCGCAGCTGCCACGGCGACAAGGGCGACGGCAAGGGGCCGGCGGCGAAGGGGCTCCGGCCGCCGCCGCGCGATTTCACCCAGGGGACCTTCAAGTTCGCCGCCGTGCCGGGCGGGACGCTGCCGAACGACGAGGACCTGGTCCGCATCGTCACCGCGGGCCTCCACGGCACCGCCATGCTGGCCTGGGACGACATCCCCGCCCCGGACCTCCAGGCCATCATCCAGTACCTGAAGACGCTGTCCCCGCGCTGGAAGGAAGAGGAGCCCGGCGAGGCCATCCGGCCCACGCCCGACCCCTGGAAGGGCAAGGAGGCCGAGGGCGTGGCCCGCGGACGCGCCCTCTACCACGGGCTCGCCCAGTGCTCCGGCTGCCACCCCGCGTACCTCTCCCGCCAGGGAATCGACGAGGCCTCGCGCCAGCTCACCGGCAGCCCCACGGTCGAGTTCCGCGACGACATGTACGGCTCGTCGCTGAAGGACAGCGACTTCGGGGTGAAGATCCTCCCCCCGGACTTCACCCGCACGCCCCTGCGCTCCATTCGCCCCGCGAACCGGCTCGAGGACCTGTACCGGGTCGTGGCCGCCGGCGTCGGCGGCACCGCGATGCCCACCTGGAGGGGGAGCCTGCCCGAGGACGACATCTGGGCGCTGGCCCACTACGTCGAATCGCTGGCGGCGATGGCGGGGACCGACGCCCCTCGCCAGCTCCTGGAGTCGAACCTGCGGGCCGACGCGACCTGGAAACCCACGCCGGCGAGGCCCTAGCGCGTGGGCGAGCAGCTGCACCAACCAGCGGAGGAACAGATGAAGCGCCTCACCTGCCGTGCCGCAGCCGCGATCGTGATCTTCGCGGCAGCGAGCCGGGCCGACGCCATCCCCGCATTCGCGCGGAAGACCGGCATGTCGTGCACCGGCTGTCACACTGCCTGGCCCCTGCTGAACCAGGTGGGCCAGAATTTCCGCGACGAGGGCTACCAGTTCAACCTGGGGAAGGACGAGCCCAACACCCTGCCCCCGGCCTACGTGCCCCTGGCGGTGCGCACGTTCCAGGCCTACGAGATGACCCGCGCCACGAACCAGGAGTCGGCGGGCGGCCCGGTCACCGCCACCGCCGGCGGCGTCCCGTTCGGCGGCATCGACATCCTGGCCGCCGGGACCGTCGCCCGGGACATCTCCTACCTCGTGGTCCTGGCCGGCTTCGTCGACGGCGAGCCCGGAGCGGTGGAGTCGGGGTGGCTGCGCTTCAACCGGATACGGGGGTCGCCCTGGTTCAACGTCAAGGTCGGGAAGCTGGAGCTGGATCAGCCTGCCTCGAGCCATCGCCCCATCGCCCACACGGTCGGCTTCGCCGCCTACGACCCCTTCCCCTTCAGCAGCGTGGGCTTCGCCATGGGCGACAACCAGGTCGGGGTGGAGGTGGACGGCCACAACGCCCGCAGCTCCACGCGCTACGCCATCTCACTGACCTCCGCCAACGGCGCCGAGGGGATGTCCCGCGGCCTCTGGTCGGCTCCCACGCTCTACGGCCACCTCCAGCACTCCTACGACCTCGGGAACGAGACGCTCCGCTGGGTGCGGGTCGGGGTCCTGGGCTCCGTCGGCTGGTGGCCCACGGCCTTCTACGCCGACCCGGCCGGCGACCCCATCCCCGGCACCGGCACGGCGCACAAGAGGTTCACACGCCTCGGCGGCGACCTCTCGTTCATCCTCGGCAACCCCGCGACCCCGGCCCACGTCACCCTGGCGTTCATCCGGGGCCAGGAGGAGGCGGGGCTCGGGGGCGTCGACCCCGCGGGCCTCGACCTCTCCCTGCGGTCGAACTCGTTCAACGGGGGATTCGCCGAGCTCGCCTGGGTCCCCTGGGCCGAGGACCGCGAGAACGCCACCCCCTGGGTTCTCTTCGCCCGCGTCGACGCCGTCCGCTACCAGCGCGGCGCCGGCGACCTGACCGGTTTCACCGCAGGTGCGCGCCACTACGTCGCCCTCGGACCCCGGGCCTCGGCCGCCATCCACCTCGAGGTCCACGCCGACCAGGTGAAGGACACGGGCGCCCCCGATCCCCTGTCGGGCCAGCCCCGCAACGTCGACTCGCTGGCCGTCGTCGCCGGCGTCGACTTCGCCTTCTAGGAGGTCGCGATGCGCGCCAAGACCATCCTCTCCGCCGCCGCCCTGGCACTCGCAGCTCCCGCCCTGGCCACGCCGCCCGACGCCGCCGCAGCCGCGCGGGGCCGGAAGTCCTTCAACCGCTACTGCATCTCCTGCCACGGCGTCGAGGGAGACGGCCGCGGCCCGAGCGGCGACTGGGTCGACCCCCGGCCGCGGAACCTCACCAGCGGCGTCTTCAAGTTCCGCTCCACCGCGAGCGGCGAGCTCCCCACCGACGCCGACATCCTGCGCACGCTGGACGGCGGCCTGCACGGCACCAGCATGCCCCGCTGGAACGCCCTCTCCGTCCGGGAGCGCGAGGACCTCGTCCAGTTCGTGAAGACGCTCTCGCCGCGCTTCGCGGCCGAGCCCCAGGGCAAGCCGCTGGCCATTCCCGCCCGGCCGAAGTTCGACGCCGCGCTGGTGGCCAAGGGCAAGGAGGTCTGGGTCAAGGTCCAGTGCGCCGCCTGCCACGGCGAGACCGGCAAGGGGGACGGCCCCTCGGCCACGACCCTGAGGGACGACTGGGGCCACCCCATCGTGCCCAAGGACTTCACCCGCGGGCCGCTGAAGTCGGGGGACTCGCCCGAGGACCTCTACCGGACGTTCCAGACGGGCCTCAACGGCAGCCCCATGCCCTCCTTCGCCGAGTCGATCTCGCCCGAGGAGAGCTGGGCCCTCGTCGCCTTCGTGGGCTCGCTGCGGATGGAGTGAGGCGGAGGCCCCGTGAAACGCGAAGGGCGGCCTCGCGGCCGCCCTTCGCGTTTCGTGGTGGACCCGACCGGGATCGAACCGGTGACCTCCTG
>DATBLK010000260.1:0-9906 GCA_036555405.1 Anaeromyxobacteraceae bacterium | reverse complement strand
CCGGGGTGAGGGGGTGACATGCTGTCGCTGAAGAACGTCGAGGTCATCTACGACGACGTCATCCTGGTCCTGAAGGGGCTCTCGCTCGAGGTCCCCGAGGGGAAGATCGTCGCGCTGCTCGGCTCCAACGGCGCCGGGAAGAGCACCACGCTCAAGGCCGTCAGCGGCCTCCTCCGGACCGAGGAGGGCGAGGTCACCGACGGCGGCATCGAGTTCCTGGGCGAGCGGATCGAGCACCTCGACCCCGAGCAGATCGTGAGGAGGGGCGTCTTCCAGGTGATGGAGGGGCGCCGGGTCTTCGAGGACCTCACCGTCGAGGAGAACGTGGTCATGGGCGGCTACACCCGGAGCGACCGGGCGGGCCTGCGCCGCGACGAGGAGATGGTCTACGCCTACTTCCCCCGGCTCAAGGAGCGGCGGAAGAAGCTCGCCGGCTACCTCTCCGGCGGCGAGCAGCAGATGCTGGCCATCAGCCGGGCGCTGATGGCGCGCCCCAGGCTCATCCTCCTCGACGAGCCCTCGCTGGGCCTGGCGCCGCTCCTGGTGCGGGAGATCTTCGACATCGTCCGGCGCATCAACCAGGAGGAGGGGACCACCTTCCTCCTGGTGGAGCAGAACGCCAACCTGGCCCTCTCCATCGCCCACTACGGCTACATCATGGAGAACGGCCGCATCGTGCTCGACGGCGACCCGGACAAGCTCCGCGCCAACGAGGACGTGAAGGAGTTCTACCTGGGCGGCGGCGCCGAGGGGGCGAGGAGCTACAAGAACCTGAAGTTCTACAAGCGAAGGAAGCGCTGGCTGAGCTAGCAGGCCGTCGAGAGGCACTCGCTCCCCCTCTCCCCCGGAGGGGGAGAGGGTCGGGGTGAGGGGGAGAGCGCGAGGAACTCCCATGGCATCCCTCCGTCCCGGCGGCATCCTCGATCCCCTGATCGAGTGCCAGCCGCTCGCCGAGCGCCGCGCCCGGCTCGGCGCCGCCCTGGCGGCCACGGTGGCCCGCGCCCACGGGAGCGCGCCGCGCTGGCGCCGCCTCCTCGACGGGGCCGGGATCCGCCCGGCCGACGTCCGCGGGCTCGACGACCTCCCCCGGCTCCCGGTGGTCCGCAAGGACTCGCTCCCCGGGCTCCAGGCCGAGGAGCCGCCCTTCGCCGGGCTCGCGGTCGCCGGCCTGGAGGGCCTGTGGCGGGTCTTCATGTCGCCCGGCCCCATCTTCGACCCGCAGGGGCCGGTCGAGGACTTCTGGCGCTTCCGACACGCCTTCGCCGCCGCGGGCCTGCGGCGCGGCGACCTGGTCCTGATCAGCGCCTCCTACCACCTCACCCCCCTGGGGTTCATGTTCGACGGGGCCGCGCGCGCCCTGGGGTGTGCCGTCATCCCCGGCGGCGTCGGGCAGACCGAGCTCCAGATCCAGGCGGCGAGCCGCCTGGGCGCCACCGCCTACGTCGGGACGCCCTCCTTCCTCCACCAGCTCCTCACCCGGGCGAAGGAGGCCGGCGCGCCGCTCCGGCTCGAGGTGGCCTTCGTGGCGGCCGAGATGCTGCCCGAGTCCCTGCGCGCCGACATCCAGGCCTTCGGCGTCCGCTGCCTGCAGGGGTACGGCACCGCCGAGCTGGGCTGCGTCGCCTACGAGTGCGCCGAGAAGGGCGGCTGGCACGTCCACCCGGAGTGCGTGGTGGAGGTCCTGGACCTCGAGACCGGGAAGCCGGTCGGTCCGGGCCAGCCCGGCGAGCTGGTGGCCACCATCTTCGACGAGACCTACCCGCTCCTGCGCTTCGCCACCGGCGACGTGGCGGCGATGGCGCCCGGGGCGGCCTGCCCCTGCGGGCGCACCGCCCCGAAGGTCGCCGGCCTCCTCGGCCGCGTCGGCGACGCGGTGAAGGTCAAGGGGATGTTCGTCCGCGGCGGCCAGATGGACGGGGTGGTGAAGCGCTTCCCGCAGGCGGGCCGGTTCCGGGCGGTGATCACCCGCGAGCAGCACCAGGACCGCCTCGCCTACGAGGTCGAGGTGGACGACCCGGGGGCAGCCGGCCTCGCCGAGCGGATGGCCGAGGCCCTTCGGGAGGAGATCAAGGTCCGCGGCGAGGTGCGGCTCCTGGCAAAGGGGAGCCTGCCCGCAGACGCGAAGCGGCTCGACGACCGGAGGGTGTGGAAGTAGCCGGGGGCGGCTTCCGCCCGCTACCTCGCCCCCCCCAGGTACGCCGCCTGCACCCGCGGGTCCTCGGCGAGCGCCTTCGACGGCCCCTCGAGCACCAGCTTCCCGTGCTCGAGCACGTAGGCGTCGTCGGCGACGGAGAGCGCCAGCCGCGCGTTCTGCTCCACGAGCAGGATCGTCGCCCCCTCCCGGTGGATGGCCTTCACCATCTCGAACACCTGCTGGACGAGGATGGGCGACAGCCCCATCGACGGCTCGTCGAGGAGCAGGACCCGCGGCCGCATGAGCAGGGCCCGGGCCACGGCCAGCATCTGCTGCTGGCCGCCGGAGAGCGAGCCGGCGAGCTGCCGGCGCCGCTCGCCGAGGATGGGGAAGCGGCGGCACTGCTCCTCGACCGCCGCCGCGAGCGCCCCGGCCGGCTGCCGCTTCTCGCCGGCCAGGACCAGGTTCTCCTCCACCGTCATCCTGCCCAGCACGGCGCGGCCCTCGGGGACCAGCGCCAGCCCCGCCGCCACCGCCCGGTGGGCGGGCAGGCCGGTGACGTCCCGGCCCGCGAGGCGCACCTCGCCCGCCGCCGGGCGGACCAGGCCGGCGAGCGCCGAGAGGATCGAGGTCTTGCCGGCGCCGTTCGGCCCGATGAGGGTCACGATGCGGCCCTCGCCCACCGAGAGGCTCACCCCGCGCACCGCCCGGACCTGGCCGTAGGCGACGTGGAGGTCGCGGACCTCGAGGAGGGGGGCGGCGCTCACGCAGCGGACCCCAGGTAGGCGGCGACGACCGCCGGGTCCCTGGCCACCGCCGCCGGCGGACCCTCGGCGATGACCCTGCCGAAGTGGAGCACGGTGATGACGTCGCAGACGTCCATGACGAGCCGCACGTTGTGCTCGACGAGGAGGACGGAGTGGCCCTCTCCGGCGGCGCGGCGGATGAGCGCCGCCACCGCCTGCACCTCCACCGGGTTCATCCCCGCGGTGGGCTCGTCGAGGAGCAGGAGGCGAGGCTCGGAGGCCAGCGCCCGGGCGATCTCGACGCGCCGCTGCTCGCCGTAGGAGAGGTGCCGGGCCTGCTCCCCGGCCCGGTCGGCGAGGCCCACTCCCTCGAGCAGCGCCGCCGCCCGCGCCCGGGCTTCCCGCTCCTCGGCGCGCGCCGCCGGGAGGTGGAGCACCCGGGCCAGCAGCGAGGGGCTCCGCTTCAGGTGGCGGCCGACGAGGACGTTGTCCTCGGCCGAGAGGTCCGGGAAGAGCCGGATGCTCTGGAAGGTGCGGGCCACCCCCAGCGCGGCGACGCGGTGGGGCGCGAGCCCGTGGATCTCGCGCCCCTCGAGGCGGATGCGGCCGCCGGTGGGCGCGAGGAGCCCCGAGACCAGGTTGATGACGGTGGTCTTCCCGGCGCCGTTCGGGCCGATGAGGCCGTGGACCCTTCCCGGCTCGATCCCGAAGCTGGCGCCGTCGACGGCGCGCAGGCCGCCGAAGGCGCGCTCCAGCGCCTCGACCTCGAGGAGGGCGCTCACGCCGCTTCCCGGGCCAGGCGCCGCTGGCGAAGGCGGCCCGGGAGCGACGCCAGGCCGTTGGGGAGGAAGAGGATGACGGCCAGAAGGACGAGCCCGTTCACCAGGAGCCGCAGCGGCCCGGGCTCGATGCCCACCAGCGGCGCGAGCTCGCGGAGGAGCTCGGGGAGCACGGTGAGGAAGGCCGCTCCCAGCGCCGGCCCCCAGAAGACCTGGGCGCCCCCCACCACCGCGAACACCAGCATGTCGACGACCCGCCCGAAGGCGAAGCCGTTCGGCGCCACCATGAAGGTGAAGTGGGCCTCGAGCGCGCCGGCGAGGCCCGCCAGGGCCGCTCCCAGCGCCAGCATGGCGAGCTTGTAGGCGCCGCTGGGGATGCCCATGGTCCGGGCCGCCGGCTCGTCCTCGCGGATGGCCTCGAGGGCGAAGCCCCACTTCGAGCCGCGGAGCCGGCCGAAGAGGAAGAGCGCCGCCGCCACGAAGAGCCAGATGGTGAAGACGCCGGACTTCCGCGGGATGGCGACGATGCCCTGCGCGCCGTTCACGTACTCCCAGTTCACGATGCCCAGCCGCACGACCTCGCCGAAGCCGATGGTGGCGATGGCCAGGAACACGCCCTTGAGCCGGAGCACCGGGAGGCCCAGCGGCACCGCCACCGCCGCCGGCAGCAGCGCGGCGGCGGCCAGCACCGCCGGGAAGGGGAGGTTCGCCTTCACGGTCAGGAGCGTCGCCGCGTAGGCGCCGATGGCGGCGAACCCGGCGTTCCCGAGCGCCAGCTGCCCGCAGGAGAGGGTGGCGTAGACCGACAGCGCCAGGAGCCCGTTGATGCCGATGTAGCCGAGCGTCGACTCGTAGGTGCCCCAGAGGTCGACGAGCCGCTCCCACATGGCCGCTCAGGCCTCGCGCAGCGCCGCGGCGCCCAGCAGGCCCCGGGGCCGCAGGACCAGGACGAGGAAGAGGGCGGCGAAGGAGACGGCGTCGCGCCAGGAGGCGCCGAAGGTGGCGACGACGAAGACCTCGAACAGCCCGAGCGCGAAGCCGGCGAGGACCGCCCCGGGCATCGAGCCCATGCCGCCGAGGATGATGACCGCCAGGCCCTTCAGCTCGACGCTCCGCCCCATGTCGGGAGCGATGGCGTTGTAGGCCAGGCCGAAGAGGACGCCGGCGGCGCCGCCCAGGGCCGAGGAGATGAAGAAGGCCGCGGCGATGGCCCGGTCCACGTCGACGCCGAGGATGCGGGCGGCGCGCGGGCTCTCCGCCACCGCCCGCAGCTCGCGCCCCAGCCGCGTCGAGCGGACGAGCCAGGTGAGCGACACGAAGAGGAGCACGGCCACGCCCACGGTGACGAGCTGCAGGCGCGACACCTCGGCCCCGAGCAGCGGGATGGGCCGGCCCTCCGGGACCGTGCCGAGCGGGAAGCGCGACACGTTCGGGCCCCAGACCTGGAGGGCCACGGCCTCGAAGACCGTGGCCAGGGCCAGCGAGCTGATGAGGCCGGAGATGTTGGAGTCGGCCCGGGCCCGCAGCGGCCGGAAGGCGACCCGGTCGAGGAGGAGCCCGATGAGGCCGGCGACCACGGCCGCCAGCGGCAGGGCGGCGAGGATGGGGAGGTGGGCGCCGCCCACCAGCGCCAGCGCCACGAAGGACGCCAGCATGAAGACCGCGGCGTGGGCCAGGTTCAGGATGTCGAGGACGCCGAAGACGAGCGTGTAGCCCAGGGCGAAGAGGGCGTAGATGCTGCCCAGGAAGAGCCCGTTGATGACCTGCTGGCCCACGCCCGTCCCCGGCGCCCGCGCCTAGGGAACGATCTGGAACTTGCCGCCCTTCACCTGCTGGAGCGTTGGCGTGTGGTCGCCGTCCCGGTCCTTGTTGAAGGAGAACGTTCCCACCGGGGTGGGGAGGTTCTTCACCTTGAGGAAGCCGGCCCGGATGTCGTCGCGGCCGCCCTTCATCCCCGAGAGCTTGATGGCCTCGGCGATGGCCAGGACGCCGGTGTAGGCCTGGGCGCAGAACTGGTCCGGGTCCACGCCGCGCGCCGCCATGACCTTCAGGAAGGCCTGGTTGACCGGTTCGGCGCTGGGCTTGTACCAGGCCGTCCCGGCGTAGACGCCCTCCGAGGCCGGCCCAGCGTTCTTGATGAAGGCCGGGCTGTTGAACCCGTTGCCGCCCCAGATCGTGACCTGCCAGCCGAGCTGGCGCGCCTGGGCCACGATGCCGGCGGCGTTTTCCGCCAGCGCCGAGACCATGAGGATGTCCGGCCCCAGGGCCTTGAGCGCGGTGAGCTGGGCGTTGTAGTCGCGGTCGGGCTTGGCGAAGGTCTGCGTGCCGACGATGGGAATCCCCAGCCCCTCGAGCGCTCCCTTCATCACGTTGTAGCCCGCCTGGGTGAAGGCGTCGTCGTTCCCGTAGAGCACGGCGGCCTTCTTGAAGGCGAGCCGGGCGTGCATCCGCTTCAGCGCCGGTGTGATGACCTGGGCCTCGGTGAGCGCGACGCGCCAGATGTAGTCCCCGATGTCGGTGATGCCCTTGGGGGCGGTGTTGGAGATGGCCACCACCGGAACCTTGGCCGCCTGGGCCAGGGGGTCGGCCGCGGTCGCGGTGTTGGAGAGCGTCGGGCCGATGATGGCCGCGACCTTGTCCTTGTTGATGAACTTCTGGAAGACGGCGATGCCCTGCTCCTTCGTCGAGCCGTCGTCCTCGAAGACCGCGACGAGCTTCACGTTCTTCAGCATCCCGCTCCGGTTCACCTCGTCGACGCCGGCCTGGATGCCGGCCTTCTGCGAGGCGCCGTAGACGGCGGCCGGCCCGGTCATCGAGAGGGCGGCTCCGATCTTCACCACGGTCTCGGCGGACGCGCGCCCGCCTGCGGCCAGGGCGGCCGCGGACATCACGACAAGTGCAAACCTGCCCGAGAAGCGCATGTGCCTTCCTCCAAGGTTGCCTGGGGTTGCGCCTTCGTACGACAGGGCGGCCGGCCTGGCAAGCGTGCGCCGTTGGGGCGTGCGCCGCAGGGCACCCCGGACCGGGCCGCCGGTCGCCGCCCCGCGGACGCGGGACGCTCGCCCGGGTGTCGAAGCGGCCGTCACGCTGCCGTCACGGCCCGATGGGTGCGGCGTGCCCTCGCAAGCACCCATTCCGGAAAGAGAATGTCCCGTGGCCGTGTGGCACGAGGTGGGACCATGACGCACCGCGACTTGAGCGCCGAGCGCATCCCTGCGAAATCTCATGGCGAAGCTCGACATCCCGCAACGAACGGACGTCGCCGCTCCGCGGCGGACGGCGACGAGCACAATCGGATCGACGGAGGAAACCAGACGTGAAAGCCCTGCGCTCCTTGCTTCTCGGTTCCGTCCTCGCGCTCGCGCTCGCCTCGACCACCGCGCGCAGTGCCGAGAGCCCCTTCAAGTTCGAGTTCCACGGCTTCGTGGTCGGCACGCTCTACATGCAGGACGAGGTCTTCCTCACCGGCCAGGGCTCCGGCCTCCTCATGGCTGCGCCCGCCCCGGGCAACAACCTGCCCCGGCCGGGCGTGGCAACCGACAAGAAGTCGACGTTCGTCGGCGGCGACGCCAGGCAGCTCCGGCCCATCTTCGTCGTCACCGGCCCCGACGCCTTCGGCGCCAAGGCCAAGGCCCACCTCGAGTTCGACCTCTTCGGGAACCCGAACGCCGGCGCCCTGGGCTACGAGTCGCCAAACGTCCGCCTCCGCCAGGCCTTCGGCGAGCTGAAGTGGGGAAACACCAGCCTCGACGCCGGCCAGCACAGCGCGCAGCTCCTCCTGGCGATGATCCCGACCTCCCTGGCCCACATCACCAACCCGGTCACCTTCGGGGCCGGCCTCCTGGGGTGGCGGACCATCGGCTTCCGCGTCCTCCACGCCATGCCGATGGAGGGCTTCAAGCTCGAGCTCGGCGCCGAGCTCTCGCACGGCAAGTGGGCCGACGCCAGCGCCGCCGGCGTCTTCCCGCTCAACGCCCCCAACGGCATCTCCCTGGCCTGGGCCTCCTCCATGCCCCAGATCGTCGGCCGCGTGAAGGCCGACGGGAAGGCGGACGACCTCACGTGGATGGGCTGGGTCGCCGGCTCCTACGAGGCCATCAACCTGAAGGGCTTCGGGAACACCGTGGCGCCGAACGGCGTCACCCTCCAGGACGGCACCAACAAGAAGGACATCGCCAGCTGGGCCGTGACCGCGGGCGGCAAGTTCGACTACATGCCCGTGACCCTCGCCCTCCAGTTCTACACCGGGCGCGGCACGGCCCCGATCGCGGGCACGACGCTGCAGTTCGGCGACATCGCCGACATGGGCGGCTGGGCGCAGCTCGGCTTCTTCGCCACCAAGCAGATCTCCCTCTGGGCCATCGGCGGGTACAGCGCCGCGGACAAGAAGGATCTGCAGAACTGGCTCAACCCGGCCGGCACCAACCTCAGCATCGCCGCCACCACCATCCGGAAGGACAACACCATGCTCGGCGGCATGGCCCGCTATGCGGACGGCGGGTACCAGTTCGCCGTCGAGTTCTACAACTACTCGACGACGTACCTGACGGGGAACATCGCCAACGGCGGCGGCGAGAAGGGCTCGTCGGCCTACCAGGTGCTCGTCTCCGGCGGCTACTTCTTCTAGGCCGGAACAAGGCTCGACCGAGGCCCCGGTCCCGCATCGGCGGGGCCGGGGCCTCGCCTTTGCGGGTTGCCGCGGAGGGTGGACCCGCTCTGGCGCCGCCACCCTCCGGGGCGAGCGGGCCCGCCGGCGCACGTACCGCGAAGGTTACATTGTCGCGACGGAAGGCGGGCTCATCTGGCGGTGTGGTATAAGGGCCGCACACAACAGGAAGCACGTCCCCCACGCACGCAGACCTCTCGGAGGTTTTTGCATGACGTCCCCCATGAAGCGGATCCTCGTCCTGGCGGCCTCCCTCCCGCTCGCCGCCGCGGCGCAGGACAAGCCCGCCGCACCTGCGGTCTCCCTGTACGGCACGCTGAACGTCAACTTCCAGACCACCAAGGCAGAAGGCGCCACCAACCCGGCGCAGGACGTGTCGAGCCGCATGGCCGTCTCCACCGACTCGTCCAACATCGGCGTCCGCGGCTCCGCCGGCCTGCTCCACGACCTGAAGGCCACCTTCCAGTGCGAGACCAGCGCCGCCCTCGACGGCATCGGCGCCGCCGGCATCTGCGGCCGCAACAGCCGCATCGGCCTCGAGAGCCCCTGGGGCACGCTGTGGTACGGCAACTGGGACACGCCCTTCAAGGCCTCGGCCTACGGGACGAAGGCCGACGACCCGTTCCAGAACACCGACGTCTTCGGCTACCAGAGCATCATGGGCAGCCCCGGCTTCAACTACCGCAGCAGCGCGTGGAAGATCGCCACCACCACGCCCATCGGCGGCTTCGACGTGCGAGCGAGCAACAGCGTCGGGTACTGGTCGCCGAAGTACGAGGGGGTGAGCCTGAAGGCTCAGTACTCGGCCTCCGAGTTCAAGAGCGCCGGGCCCGGCCAGCCCACGCCCGGCCTGATCCCGGAGCTCTGGAGCGCGGTGGTGAACTACGACAACTACGGGTTCTCGGTCTTCGCCGCCTACGACCGCCACGACCACGCCTCCGCCCTCAACGTGGCAAACGCCGCCGCCGGGGGGGCGTTCGGCTCCACGGCGGCGAACCCCGCGACGCTTCCGAGCCAGGACACCGCCTGGCGCGTGGGCGCGGGCTACCAGCTCGACACCGAGGCCGGCGCGACGACGCTGGGCGCGTCGTTCGAGATGCTCAAGCTGGAGCAGGAGCGCGCCCCCACCGGAGCCATCACCAAGTACGAGCGCCAGGCCTTCCAGGTGGCCCTGAAGCACCGGTACGGGGACCACGAGCTGCGCGCGCGCTACAGCAGCGCCGACAAGGGGACCTGCTCGCTCGCCGGCGGCGCCGCGTGCTCCACCTCGAACTACGCCGCCCAGATGATCGCCGTCGGGTACGCCTACCACCTGGGGAAGAACACCCAGGCCTACCTCTACTACGGCCAGATCATGAACGAGGACAGCGCCCAGTACACCTTCACCATCGGCGGTGCGCCGGCGGTGGCGGGGGCGACGCCGCGCGGCGCCGACCCGCAGGCGCTGGCCCTCGGCATCCGGCACGCCTTCTAGGGCCCATCGCCCTCGGGCCCCCTCACCCTGACCCTCCCGGTGGGGAGGGCTTCGCCCTCCCCACCTGCCCCCGCTGGGCGGGGGAGAGGGGACGTGGTGCGGTCCTA
>DATBLK010000234.1:0-3182 GCA_036555405.1 Anaeromyxobacteraceae bacterium | reverse complement strand
AGGAGGACGGAGACCTCCCCGAGCCGCTCCAGGGCCTCGGCGCTCTTCACGAGCACGCCGGCCGTGGCCCCGCGCCCGGTGGCCACCATGATGGCCATGGGCGTCGCCAGCCCCAGGGCGCAGGGGCAGGCGATGATGAGGACCGCCACCGCGTTCACGAGGCCGTGGGCCAGCCGCGGCTCCGGCCCCCAGATCGACCAGGCGGCGAAGGCCAGCGCCGCGGCGGCGACCACGCCCGGCACGAACCAGGCCGAGACCGCGTCGGCGAGCCGCTGGATGGGGGCGCGGGTGCGCTGCGCCTCCGACACCATGCGGACGATCTGCGCCAGGAGCGTGTCCCGGCCCACGTGCTCGGCCCGCACGACGAGGCCGCCGGTCCCGTTCACCGTCGCTCCGGTGACCCGGTCCCCGGCTCGCTTCTCCACCGGCACCGGCTCGCCGGTGACCATGGACTCGTCCACAGAGGACGCGCCGGAGACCACCGCGCCGTCGACCGGCACCTTCTCGCCGGGCCGGACGCGGAGGAGGTCGCCGGGCCGCACCTCCTCGACGGGCACGTCGCGCTCCTCGCCCCCCTCGAGCCTCCGCGCCGTGCGCGGGGCGAGGCCCAGGAGCGCCCGGATGGCGCCGGAGACGCGGGACCGCGCCCGGAGCTCCAGCACCTGGCCCAGGAGCACGAGCTCCACGATCACCGCCGCCGACTCGAAGTAGACCGGCGGCTGTCCGTGGCTCCCGAGGAAGGCCGGGGGCCAGGCGGAGACCGGGAGGAGCGCGGCCAGGGTGCTGGCGGCGAAGGCGGCGGCGGTGCCCAGGCCGATGAGGGTGAACATGTTGAGCCGCCGGGTCCGCAGCGAGAGCCAGGCGCGCTCGAAGAAGGGCCAGCCCCCCCAGAGCACCACCGGCGCCGAGAGCGCGAGCTGGAGGAGCGCGCTGGGCCGCCAGCCGAGGAGGTGGTCGGCCGACCAGCGCATGGGGAGCCAGTGGCTCATCGCCAGGACGAGCACCGCCGCGGTCGGCGCCAGCCCGAGCAGGAGGCGGCGCGACATGTTCTCGAGCTCCGGGTTTCCGGCCGGCGCCGCGGCGCCGCCCTCGACCAGGGGCTCGAGCGCCATGCCGCAGATCGGGCAGGGGATCGGCTCGCTCTCCCGCACCTCCGGGTCCATCGGGCAGACCCAGACCACCGTCCCGCCCGGGGGGGCGGCCGGCGGCGGCGCGGCCGGCATGGCGCCGGGCGCGCTCGCCAGGATCTCCTCGGGTCCGGCCCGGAACTTCGCCAGGCACTTCATGCTGCAGAAGTGGAACCTGCGGCCGCTCCACTGCCAGGAGCCGCCCCTGGGCGACTTCGGATTGACCTCCATCCCGCAGACGGGGTCGACGGCGAAGTAGCGCTCGGGAGCGGCGAGGAACGCCTGGCGGCAGGCGGCGTCGTGGAAGTGGTAGCGGTAGCGGCCGCGCTCCACCGTGCCGCCGGCGGGGCGCTCGACGTCGACCAGGGCTCCGCAGACGGGGTCGCGCTGCGGCAGCGCGGGGGCTGCGGCGGTCTCGGCCATGGTCTCCTCGGCCCTCCTGTACTGCGCCCCGGCGGCCGGCGCCAGCGGTGGGAGCCGGCGCGGTCTCGGCGAGGTTCAGCCGGGCGCCGGGAGCCCGAGCGCGAGCTGGTCGCGCGGCGGCCGCCGGAAGGTGGTCCCGGGCTCCTCCTCGGGCCGGCCGGTCGCGAGTCCGAGCCGGCGCGCGGTCGCGCCGAAGAGGGCGGCCAGGGCGTCGGCGTACGGGCCGGTGCCGCGCCGCCGCACGCCGAAGCGCGAGTCGTAGAGCGCGTTCCCGTGGACCTCGCGGATGCGGTGGAGGACGCGCCCGGCGCGCTCCGGCAGCGCCTCCCGCAGCCGCGCCTCGAAGACCGCCTTCGACGAGCCGGGCAGGCCGAGGAGGAGCCAGTGGGCGCGCCGCGCCCCGGCCTCGCGGGCGGCCTCGAGGACGCGGGGGACCTCCTCGTCGTTGAGGCCGGGGATCACCGGGGCCACGAGGACGCCGCAGGGGACGCCGGCGGAAGCGAGGCGGCGCAGCGTCTCCAGGCGCCGCGCCGGCGAGGCGGCGCCGGGCTCGAGGGCCCGGGCGCGGCGGGCGTCGAGGAAGGGGAGGGAGATCGTCACCGAGGCCCGGGCCTGGCCCGAGAGCGCCGCCAGCAGGTCGAGGTCGCGCTCCACCAGCGGCGCCTTGGTGACCACCGAGACCGGGTTCCGGTACGCCAGGCACACCTCCAGGCAGGCGCGGGTGAGCCGCCAGCTCGCCTCGAGCGGCTGGTAGCAGTCGGTGACGCCCGAGAAGGCGACGAGCTCGCCCTTCCACGAGGGGCGGTCGAAGGCCTTCGCCAGGAGGTCGGCGGCGCGCGGCTTCACCGCGATCCGCGTCTCGAAGTCGGTCCCGGCGCCGAAGCCGAGGTACTCGTGCGTCGGGCGGGCGTAGCAGTAGGCGCAGGCGTGGGCGCAGCCGCGGTAGGGGTTCACGCTCCAGCAGAAGGGGACGTCGGGGCTGTCGTTGCGGGAGAGGATCTCGCGGGTGGCGTCCTCGTAGACCTCGAGGTGCGACGGCTCGGGCTCGAGCCACTCCACCGCCGACGAGAGCCAGGGGTTGGGCGGGTTCGAGACCGGCCGGAGGCGCACCCGTACCCCATAGCGGAACGGGCGTTCAGGTCAAGGGGCCGCACGGGTCCTCCCGGCTGCGCGGCTACACCCGCGGGGTGGGGGAGATGGCGCAGCGCGGCACCAGGCGCTGACCGCGATTCCGGGGGCTTGGGCGGCGGGGCGGCCGGCACGCCGCTTGTATCGCGATCTCGCGATGTAGCGATGTCGCTATGTGACCCGAGGTGAACGATGGCGAGGGGACCGAGGCCGGGAGCGCAGGCGCGGGCGCTGGCGGACAGCGCCGAGCGGGCGGCGCACGCCGCGGGCGTGCTCAGGGCGGTGGCCCACCCGCTCCGCATCCGCATCGTCGCCACCCTGTGCCGGGGCGAGGAGAACGTGAGCGCGCTCGCCGAGCGGCTCGGGGTCCGGCAGCCCATCGTCTCCCAGCAGCTCCGCATCCTGCGGCTCAACGGGCTCGTCGGGGCCACCCGCGGCGACGGCTTCGCCCGCTACCGCATCACCGAACCGCAGCTCCGCGACCTCGTCTGCTGCATCGAGAGG
>DATBLK010000230.1:0-3041 GCA_036555405.1 Anaeromyxobacteraceae bacterium | reverse complement strand
ACCTGCTCGAGCTTCAGGCCCAGCTCCTCGGCGATCATCTTGCCGCCGGTGAGGATGGCGATGTCCTCGAGCATGGCCTTGCGGCGGTCGCCGAAGCCCGGGGCCTTCACGGCGCAGACGTGCAGCGTGCCGCGGAGCTTGTTCACCACCAGGGTGGCGAGGGCCTCGCCCTCCACCTCCTCGGCGACGAGGAGGAAAGGCTTGCCGCCGCGGGCCACCTGCTCGAGCAGCGGGAGCAGGTCCTTCATGTTCGAGATCTTCTTCTCGTGAACCAGGATGTAGGCGTCCTCGAGGACCGCCTCCATGCGGTCGGCGTCGGTGACGAAGTAGGGCGAGAGGTAGCCGCGGTCGAACTGCATGCCCTCGACCACCTCCAGGGTGGTCTCGAGCCCCTTGGCCTCCTCGACGGTGATGACGCCCTCCTTGCCCACCTTCTCCATCGCCTCGGCGATGGTGTTGCCGATGGAGTCGTCGCCGTTGGCGGAGATGATGCCGACCTGGGCGATCTCCTTGTGGTCCTTGGTGGGCTTGGAGAGCTTCTTCAGCTCGCCGACGACGGTCTCGACGGCCTTCTCGATGCCGCGCTTCAGCTCCATGGGGTTGTGGCCGGCCGCGACCAGCTTCGAGCCCTCGCGGTAGATGGCCTGGGCGAGCACGGTGGCGGTGGTGGTGCCGTCGCCGGCGACGTCGGAGGTCTTGGAGGCGACCTCCTTCACCATCTGCGCGCCCATGTTCTCGAACTTGTTCTCGAGCTCGATCTCCTTGGCCACGGTGACGCCGTCCTTGGTGATGGTCGGCGACCCGAAGCTCTTCTCGATGATGACGTTGCGCCCCCGCGGGCCGAGCGTGACCTTCACCGCGTCGGCGAGCACGTTCACGCCCCGCAGGATGGCGTCGCGGGCCCGCTGGTCGAAGATGATTTCCTTGGCAGCCATGTGTTTGGTTCTCCCTGGACCTACTTGTCCTCGACGACGCCGAGGATGTCCTCCTCGCGCATGATGATGTGCTCCTCGCCGTCGAGCTTGATCTCGGTGCCGGCGTACTTCGAGAACAGCACGCGGTCGCCGGCCTTGACGTCGAGCGGGCGGACCTTGCCGTCCTCCAGCACCTTGCCGTTGCCGGCGGCGATCACCTTGCCCTCGATCGGCTTTTCCTTCGCCGTGTCGGGGATGATGATGCCGCCCTTGGTCTTCTCCTCCTCCGCGACCCGCTTCACGATGAGGCGGTCCTGGAGGGGACGGATCTTCGTGGGCATTGCCTTCTCCTTGGGGCAGGGCCGCGCGTGCCGGCGCGAGGCCGGGGGGCCGCGCGGGCCCGTCTGTCGAGTCGTCCGTTAGCAGTCCCTTGCGAGGACTGCCAGCAGCGCGCGTACTTTAATCAGCCTCGGGGCGCTGTCAAGAGCGCGTCGCACAGCCCCAACCTGCCGCCGGAAAAGGGAATTTCCCGCAGAGCTGGCAGACGGGGGTGCCGACTGCTTGCGCCCGCCGACCGCGCGGAGCCCGCCTACTTCAGCGTCCTCGTCTGCCCCGCCGGCAAGGTCGCCTTCTCCTTGTCGAACTTCCCGGTGAGCGCGTCGCGCACCGAGCGGTCGAAGCGCACCATCCCGGTCGCGATCTCGCGGAGAGCCAGCACCGGTGGCTTGTTCTTCGTCGCCCCCATGAGCGGCCGCGCGCCGGCCATGAGCTGGCGGGTGCGCTTGGTGGCGAGCAGCACGAGGGCGAAGCGGTTGTCGACGAGCGGCAGGCAGTCTTCGACGGTGACGCGGGCCATTTGGTCTCTCTTCCGGAGGCGCGCCGCGGCGGTCCCGCCGGCGGCGCGAGGGGCGAAGGATAGGGGCCGGGCGCCCCGCCGTCAACACCCTACCTCCCCTCCGCTTTCTCCGGGCCGCCGGCCTTCCCGGCCGGGGGCGGCGGCTTGTCCTCCAGGTCGTCGGCCGAGGCGGGGAGGAGGGCCAGCGTCGCCTTCTCCACCTCGGAGATGCGCGGCGACGACGATCCCCTGACGAAGACCCTGTCGCCCTGCTCCCTTCCCACCTCGATGCGGCCCAGCTCCTTCCCCCCCTCGCCGAGGAGGACGTAGACCCGCTGGGGGGGCGCGAGGCCGCGCTCGGCGGCGCTCTTTCCCTGCTCGTCCGCGAAGCGGGCGGCGCGCAGCGTCGAGAGCGTCCACAGGAGGCTGGAGACGCGGCCGCCCTGGGCCTTCGCGGCCCGGGGCGCCGTGAGCGACCACTCCGCCGCGGATCCCCCGCCGGCCTTCCGCTCCAGCGCCCACTGGACGGCGCCGCCGGCCTCGGACCGCACCGCCCTCACCAGGTCGCGGTCGAAGGGCAGCACCGTCTTGTCGCGCAGCGCCAGGAGGTCCTGCTCGAGGTCGGCGGCCGAGCCGGCGGCGAGCGAGGCCACTTCCCCGCGGCCCCGGAGCCGCGCGCGCAGCGGCCGCGGCCCGGCCTCGCCCCTGGCCGCCGGCACCTCGCCGATCTCGAGGACCCGCGTCGCCTTGTCGGCGCCGACGATCGCCACGACGTACGCCGGGCGGTCGAGGCCGAGCGACCGGTCGGGCGGCGGCGCCTGGAGGAACTCGGTGGCGCGCAGGCCGCGGAGCGCGCCGGCGACGCGGCCGGCGGTGGTCTCGTCGGCGGCGCCCTCGACGGGCGCGGCGAGCCTCCAGCGCCCGCCCTCGCGCGCCAGCGCGTAGGCCTTCCCCTTCGCCCGCACCTCGAGGCGCGAGACCTCGGCGTCGTCGAACGGGAGGACGCGCTTGTCCCGGAGGTCGAAGGTGGACTTGTCCATCCACCACTCGACGTCGCCGGCGGTGGCGACCACCGGCCCGCCGCCGGCGCGGGCGAAGACGGTGCCGTCGAAGGGGTTCTTGTCGCCGAGCTGGAAGTCCGCCTTGCCGCCGCCCTCGAGCGCGAGCTCCACCGAGGCGCGCGGCGGCGCCAGGCCGAAGGCGGCGAGCGCCCTGGCGTCGGCGCCGGCCGGCGCCGCCTCGGTGCGGCGCTTCGCGTGGGCGACGCGCTCGAGGAGCGAGTCCACCGCGGC
>DATBLK010000216.1:0-2017 GCA_036555405.1 Anaeromyxobacteraceae bacterium | reverse complement strand
CTCCTTCTCCAACTGGCAGCCGGGCTACGCCATGGGCAAGGTGGCCCTGGAGCAGAAGAAGAAGACCGCCGTCACCTTCACCTGGAAGTACGCCGCCGGCGACGAGATGGTGGGCGGCTTCAAGGAGGCCTTCGAGGCCGGCGGCGGCAAGGTGGTGAAGGAGCTGGCCCTCCCCTTCCCGCAGGTGGAGTTCCAGTCGTACCTGACCGAGATCGCCGCCCTGAAGCCGGACGTGGTCTTCGTCTTCTTCGCCGGCGGCGGCGCGGTGAAGTTCGTGAAGGACTACGCCGCGGCCGGCCTCAAGGCCAGCATCCCCCTCTACGGCACCGGCTTCCTCACCGACGGCACGCTCGAGGCGCAGGGGGACGCGGCCCAGGGGCTCCTCACCACGCTCCACTACGCCGACGACCTCGCGAACCCGAAGGACAAGGCCTTCCGCGCCGCCTACGCCGCCGCCTACAAGTCCGAGGCCGACGTCTACGCGATGCAGGGGTACGACACGGCGCAGCTGCTCTCCGCCGGCGTCGCCGCGGTGAAGGGCGACCTCGCGAAGCGCGCCGAGCTCATCCGGGCGATGGAGTCGGCGAAGATCGACAGCCCGCGCGGCCCCATGACGCTCTCCAAGGCCCACAACCCGGTGATGGACATCTACCTGCGCAAGGTCGAGGGCAAGAAGAACAAGGTCGTCGGCGTCGCCGTGAAGGCCCTGGCCGACCCGGCCCGCGGCTGCAAGATGTAGCCTCGCCCGGCGCGGGGAGGCGCCCGGCCTCCCCGCGCCTCCCCGCACGCCCCGCCCCGCTCCCGCGTGGACCTCGCCTCGCTGCTCATCCAGCTCCTGAACGGCGTGCAGTACGGGCTGCTGCTGTTCCTCGTCGCCAGCGGCCTGACGCTGATCTTCGGGATCATGGGCATCATCAACCTGGCCCACGGGAGCTTCTACATGGTGGGGGCCTACATGGCCTTCACCCTCTCCTCGCTCACCGGGAGCCTGGCGGTGGCGGTGGTGCTGGGCGTGGTCCTGTCGGTGGCGCTCGGGATCCTGCTCGAGTGGGCCTTCTTCAGCCGGCTGTACGCCCGCGACCACCTCCAGCAGGTGCTCCTCACCTACGGCCTCATCCTGGTGCTGGAGGAGGTCCGGAGCCTGGTCGTGGGCAACGACGTCCACGGCGTCGCGGTCCCGCAGATCCTCTCGGCCTCGGTGCGGCTCACCGACACCCTGCGCTACCCGGTGTACCGGCTCTTCATCTCGGCCGTGTGCCTGGCGCTGGCGGGCTTCCTCTACGTCCTCATCCAGCGCACGCGCCTGGGGATGATGATCCGCGCCGGGGCCTCGAACCGCGAGATGGTGCAGTCGCTGGGCCTCAACATCCGGCTCGTCTACCGGCTGGTCTTCGCGCTGGGGGTGGCGCTGGCGGCGTTCGCCGGGATGATCGCGGCCCCGGTCTCGTCGGTCTACCCGGGGATGGGGACGCAGGTCCTCATCGTCTGCTTCGTCGTGGTCGTCATCGGCGGCATCGGCTCGGTGCGCGGCGCGCTGGCGGCGGCGCTCCTCATCGGGGTCGCCGACACCTTCGGCAAGGTGCTCCTCCCCCAGGCCGCGGGCGTCACCGTCTACCTCCTCATGGCCGCCATCCTGCTGTGGCGGCCCGAGGGGCTCTTCGGGCGCCCCTGAGGCGCAGGCACGTGGACCGCACCCGCCTCGCGCTCCTCGCCGCACTCGCCGCCACGGCCGCCTTCCCCCTGGCGGGCGGGCCCTTCTACGTCGAGCTCCTCACCAAGGTGATGATCCTCGCCATCTTCGCGATGAGCCTCGACCTCCTCGTCGGCCTCACCGGCCTCGTCTCCTTCGGCCACGCCGCCTGGTTCGGGATCGGCGCCTACGCCCTCGCGCTCCTGGCGCCGGAGTACGAGGCCCCGAGCCTGTGGACCACCCTGCCCGTGGCGGTGGGCGCCGCCGGCCTGGCGGCGCTGGCGGTGGGCGTCTTCGTGGTGCGGACGCGCGGCGTCTACTTCATCA
>DATBLK010000194.1:0-11214 GCA_036555405.1 Anaeromyxobacteraceae bacterium | reverse complement strand
GCGGGTCAGCGCCACCCCGGCCGCGAGCGCCAGCGGCACGGGGAGGAGGCCGACCAGCCGGGCGCCGAGGGGATGGCCCCCGCGCTGCAAGAGCTCCCCGAGGAGAACGCAGGCCGCGGTCGCCCCGGCGAGTGAGGCCAGGACCGCGACGGCGTACAGCGAGAGCCGGGCGCGTCCCATGGATCCGCGAACCTCTCCCGGCCCCTCCAGACTTCCCTCCGAGAGGAATCTACCGCGAGCGATGCGGGGAGCCAACTGGGCCCACGGGCGCCGGGTTCAGATCCAGCGCCAGCCGGGAACGCCCGGGTGGTGCGCGGCGAGGAAGCGGCGCGCCCGCAGCGCGGTGCGGGCGTTCACCTCGGCGACCACCTCGTCGCCGGCCTCGCGCCAGGCCTCGCCCCGCCGCGCCCAGGTGCCGAGCAGCGCCAGGCGCGGCCCGAGCGGCAGGGTGACCTCGGCGGCGGGCGAGCGGAGGTCTCCCTCGGCGAGGAGGCCCTCGGCGGCGCTCGGGACCACGAGCGCCAGCGGCGCGCTGGAGGTGATGAAGAAGGCCGGCTCGCGAGCCTCCCAGAACACCCAGCCCATCTCGCCGAGCATCTCCGTCAGCACCCGCACCCCCTCGCGCGCCTCCGACTCGGGGAGCTCCGCGAAGAGGGGCTGGAGCCGCACGCCGAGGAGCGCGCCCAGGCGCGCCAGCAGATCGCGTTCGCGAGGGGCCAGGCTGGGCCGGGACGACAGCCGGGCGACGACCCCCGCCGCCTCGGCCGCGGCCGTGCCCAGGGCGGCGTCGAGGTCCCAGGCAGGATGGGGGCGGGCGGCGCCCGGCTCGTCGAGGGGAGAGGGCGCGCCGCCGCGCAGGGGGACGCGGGCCCAGTCCCCGGAGGCCGACCCGCGTATCCAGACCGCCGGGTCGCCGGGCGGCGAGCCCGGCTCGGCGAAGGTCTCGAGGTAGGCGAGGGGCAGGAGCGGCCGGGCCACGGCGGCTGAGAGGATAGGGCGCTCCTCGCCGGAGCGCACGGCGAACCGGCGCGGCGCCCGGCTCGAGGCCGCGGGCTCCCGGGCGCTAGGCAGGCGGAAGGAGGAGGAGGGACCCGGTGGTCCGGCGCGCCTCGAGGTCCAGGTGCGCACGCGCCGCCTCGGCGAGCGGGTAGGTGGCGCTCGGCTCCACCCGGACCGCGCCCGAGGCGAGCATGGAGAAGAGCTCCTGCGCCGACTCCTCGAGCTCGGCCCGGCTCCCGGTGTAGTGGGCCAGCGTCGGTCGGGTGAGGTAGAGCGAGCCCCTGGTGGAGAGCTGGAGGAGGTCCACCGGGGGCACGGCACCGGAGGCGTTGCCGAAGGAGACCATCAGGCCGCGGGGCCGGAGGCAGTCGAGCGAGCCCTGGAAGGTGGCCTTCCCCACCGCGTCGTAGACGACCGGCACGCCCTGCCCCCGGGTGATCTCCCTCACCCGCGCCGGGAAGGCCTCGCGCGCGTAGTTCACGACGTGGTGGCAGCCGGCCGCGCGGGCGAGCTTGGCCTTCTCCTCGGACCCGACGGTCCCGATGACGGTGGCGCCGAGCGCGCGCAGCCACTGGCAGGCGATGAGCCCCACGCCGCCGGCCGCGGCGTGCCAGAGCACGGTCTCGCCGGCGCGGACCTTGTAGGTCTCGCGGACGAGGTAGCGGACGGTGAGCCCCTTCAGCAGGGCGGCGGCGGCGGTCTGCTCCGACACCGCCGCCGGGATCTTCACCAGCCGCTCCGCCGGGGCGTTGCGGAGCGCGGAGTAGCTCCCGGGCGCGCCGCCCGCGTAGGCGACGCGGTCGCCCGGCGCCACGTGCGAGACGCCCGGCCCCACCTCCTCGACGACGCCGGCTCCCTCGACGCCGATGCCGCTCGGCAGCGGAAGCGGGTAGAGCCCGGTCCGGTGGTAGGTGTCGATGTAGTTCACGCCGACGGCGGCGTGGCGGACGCGCGCCTGACCGGGGCCGGGCCGGCCGAGGGCGACCTCCTCGGCCCGGAGGACCTCGGGGCCGCCGGTCTGGTGGAAGCGGATGGCGAGCGGCATGGGGCGCCGATGTTAGCGGGTGGTGACTGCGGCGACAGGGCCGGCCCCATCGGGGACGCCGCCTCGAAGGAGGCCGCGCGGCCCCCAGGGCGCGGCGCGGCGCGGCGCCACCCGTCCCGGCCGCGGCTCGAGCGCCGCGGGTGCGAGCGGCGCGCATCGACGCCGCCGCGGTGCGCCCACCTCCCATCTCGGCTCCGCGCCGGCGGTCCCACGTCGCACTGGCAGCGCGCCGCACCCCCGGGGTCCCATGCCACCATGCGTGAAGCACGGCCGCTCCGGCCGTGACCTCGCGCCCTTGCGCGCCGCGCCCGGCGCGACCCGGGTCCGGCGCCGAGGTGGCCGCCGGCGCAAGTGCCGGGAATGCCGCGGGCGGCCGGTGGCGCGCCCCGTGCTCCCGGGCCCCGCGTCCACAGGGGCACTCACGCCCGGGGAAACCACACATGACGACATCTCGCACCATCTCGGCCGCCGCCCTCCTCGGCGTCCTCGCGGCCTGCAGCCAGTCCACCACCTTCCCGCAGGGCGGCGGCGGGACGGCGGGCGTCGCGGGCATCGCCCTCCCGACCGAGATCTCGGCGCTGCCGCCGAAGGGGGACGCCGCCGGCGCCGGCCTCGCGATCCGCGCCGCGACGATCGCCAGCGACTACGAGAGCGCTCGCACCGTGAAGTTCGTCGACGAGCAGGCCCTCCGCCAGTTCGACATCCTCAACACCATCTTCGGGGCCCTGGCGCAGACCCGCTACGCCGACGCCGAGAACGTCGGCGCCGGGCCCTACGGCGCGGTCGTCTCCTGGGAGGAGGAGCGGGGCGACGGCCAGGCGAAGCGCCTCGAGAACTGGGTCGTCGACTCGCAGATGGTGAAGGTGGGAGACCGGGACGTGAACCGGCTCCTCGTCTGGGTGACGGAGCTGGACGAGCAGGGGCAGGTCCGGGTGGTCCGGGCCAAGGTGGAGATCCTCGAGGCGCCGGCGACGAACCCCGACGGCTCCTACGCCGACTACGGCGTCTGGACGCTGGACGCGAAGTTCGACGACGCCGGCACGAGCTACTTCGCGGCCTCGGCCGCGCGCGGCGCCGGCGGCGAGTCGACGGTCACCGTCCACGAGGTGGGCCTGGGCGGCGGAGCGGGCCAGCCCGAGACGCGCGGAGTCCTGGTGCGCGGCAGGGGCGTCGGCATCGGCAAGGTCGAGTACGCCGACTGGTCCGCCTGCGAGTCGCCGGACTGCGTTCCCCCGCCCGCGGCGGTGGCCTACGCCTACGACGCCGACAACGTCGCCCTGCGGAAGGGCGCCGAGGCGACCCGCTTCAAGAGCCGCTCCCGGTTCCTGGACGTCGTGAACCGCTACGGCCTCTACGACGCCGCCACCGGGGACGACGTGGCCCGGACGCGCTCGTTCGGCTTCCCCATCCGCTGGACCGAGGGCGGGGCGGAGCGCTGGGGCTACTACGGCGCCTGGCAGGGCCGGCACCAGATCTGGGCGAACGGCGCCGCCCTCGCCGGCGGCAGCTCGGTGGTCCGCGCCGACCGCGGCCCGGGCCAGGCGCCCGAGACCTTCGTCGCCAGCCCGACCTTCGCCGGCACGCTGGTCCGGCGCACCCTCGCCCCCGCCGACGTCCAGGACCTCGCGGGGATCCCGGTGGAGACCTGGGTGGGCGAGAGCTTCGACATCGCCTTCGACGGCGCCGGCTGGACCTCGTGCAAGAACCCCGACCACGCGACCGCCCCGCCCACCTGCGGCGCCGGCTCCGGCCCGGTGGACCTGGCGACGCTGGCGAACGACCCCTCGAATCCCCGCCGCCAGGTGTTCCTGAACCGGTGGGATCCCGTCGCCGGCCAGTCGTTCGGCTACAGCTATCTCCTCGCCGGCCCGTCCGGGCCGGGGTTCTACCTGACCACCATGCTGCCCGGCGAGCCGCCGGTCGTGACCTCGACGCTCTGGCTCGCCGCGGCCGGCGACCACCTGTGGGTGAACGTGAACGGGTCCATCTTCATCGCCTTCGACGGGACGGGCTGGGTGCAGAAGAAGGTCGTCGCCTTCGACCCGCAGAGCGGCCAGCCGACCTTCGACCCGGGCGGCGACGTTCCCTATCTCCCCGACCTCGGCCGCGAGTACTACGTGAACACGCTGGGCACGAACTACGTGGTGAAGCGCACCGGAGCCGACACCTACGAGGTCCAGATCGAGCTCCAGGCGGCGGCCAACCCGGCGAACGCGAAGTCTCTCGTGCCCGACGGGGCCGAGTTCCGGCCGCAGTGGGGCGGCGACGGCTCCACCTACGCCTTCGTCACCGACCCGGGATCGAGCTTCCTCAAGCTCGTCTACAAGACGGTGGGCGCCTCGTCGGCGGCGAGCCCCGGCGACGCGGTGACGAGCGGGCAGTGGGGCCTGCTGGGCTGGTCGGCGGCCGGCGACCCGCTCGGTCAGTTCAACTGGGACTACCCGCCGCCGGGGCAGAGCTGGGGCTCCCAGCAGTTCCTCGTCGACGCCGCCGGAGCCTACCGGCTCCTGGACGATCCCATCCGGCTCCAGCCGCTGACCCTGGCGAACGGCGCCGGCGAGCTGCGGACCCTCTCGCTCCAGTTCGACGGCAACTGGGTCTCGGGCCTGCCCGACGTCTGGAACGAGCTCCGCAAGAACGGCTTCGACGTCACTCCCGAGATCGCCGCACGGGCCATCGCCATCCCCAGCGGCGAGGAGGTCGTGGACGCGGGCCCGGGCGGCGCGCACTACCGGTTCAAGCAGCTCGTCGTCAGCGAGTACCTCCGCGGCGTCCCCGACCCGGGGAACCTCGACGTGGGGCCGGCGGAGGCCCTCGACCTCGGGCTGGCGCGGGGCTTCGTGGACAACGGAATGGGGGCCCGCCCCGAGGTGCCGGTGAAGTACTCCGAGGGAAAGCCGGTCGACTGAAGGCCCGGTCCTGATTCCCGAACGCCACGCTGGGCGGGGGCTTGCCCCCCGCCCAGCGTTCGCGCGCTTCTCCCCCCGCGGCGCCATGACGCGCCGCAGGCCCGCCCGGCCCGGCGTAGCGTGGCGGGCCGGAGGGAGCCATGTCCAGACCCGTCGTGGCCGCGGCGCTCGCCGCGGCGGCGCTCGCGCTGTGGATGCCCGCCGACGCGCTCGACGTCGACACCGGCGCGCCGGACCTCGCGCTCCGGTTCGACAACACCTTCCGCTACAACCTCGGCCTGCGCACCGACCCGGTCGACGCCAGGGTGGGATCCCACCCCGCCTTCACCGCCGGCGAGCACAGCGTGGCGCAGGGGTCCCTCACCGCCAGCCGCCTCGACCTCCTCTCCGAGCTCGACCTGTCGCACCGCGACCGCTGGGGAGGTCGCCTCAGCGCCGCGGCCTGGTACGACGACGCCTACCGGAGCGGCACCGTGTCCGGCAGCCCGGCGCTGGCGGCCGCCGGCATCCCCCGGTCCTACGTCGGAAACGAGCTCTCGGACTACTCGCTTCGTCGGTACCGCGGCCCCTGGATCGAGCTGCTGGACGCCTTCGTCTTCGCCCGCTTCCAGGTGCGGGAGGTCCCCGTCACCGTCAAGGCCGGCCGGCACGCCCTCTGCTGGGGCGAGTCGCTGATGCAGGCCGGAGCGGTCCACGGCGTCTCGTACTCCCAGATGCCCCTGGATCTGCAGAAGGGGTTCGCGACGCCCGGGGTCGAGGCCAAGGAGCTGTTCCGTCCCCTGGCCGGCATCTCGGTGCAGGCCCAGGTCGCGCCCGGCCTCTCCCTCGCCGGGCAGGTCTTCCTGGAGTGGCAGTCGTACGTCTACCCGGAAGGCGGCACCTTCCTCGGGGCCGCGGACTTCGCCTTCAACGGGCCCTCGGGCGTCTTCCGGAACCTGGGCGGGACCCCCGCCTTCCTCGCGAACGCCGGGGCGAGCCGGCCGCGGGAGGCCGGGGACTGGGGCGTCGCGCTGCGCTGGGGGCCGGAGTGGCTGGACGGGACGCTCGGGCTCTACGTCCGCCGCTACACCGACAAGCTCGCGGCCGTGCTCCTCTCGGACAACCCGGGCGCCGTCGGGCCGCTCAGCCCGGCGATGGGCTCGCCCTTCCGCTACCGGCAGTACTACGCCGAGGGCGTCGACCTCGTCGGCCTGAGCCTCGCGAAGCAGGTCCTGGGCGTCAGCGCCGGCGCCGAGGTGTCGGTCCGGCACGACACCCCGCTCCTCGCCCAGTCCCTCGGGTTCGTCGTCGCGCCGGCTCCGCCGCTGGAGGCCGTGCTCTTCCCCCACGGCCTGCCGCGACTTCTCGGCAACACCTACCAGGCGCGCGGCGACACGCTGCACCTCGTCGCGAACGCGGTCGGGGTGATCGCGGCCGCGCCCGCCTTCGGCACCGCCAGCTGGGCCGTCGAGCTGACCTACAGCCGCTGGCTCGCGGTCCGGGACAACCCCGACATGTTCTTCGGCGAGGGGTACGGCGTCTGCCGCACCGACCCCGACCTCTCGGCTGCAGGGCTCGCCCGGAACAAGGGCGACGGATGCGCCACTCGCGACCACGTCGGGGTCGGGGCGGGCTTCACCCCGACCTGGTTCCAGGTCTTCCCGGGCGTCGACGTCCTCGCGCCGCTGGCGGCCGCCTGGACGATTCGCGGCAACTCGCCGGTCGCGCTCGGCGGCAACGAGGGCGCCGGGACGTACAGCGCGGGGATCGGGCTCGACGTCCGCAGCCAGGTCCGCTTCGACCTCAAGTACGTCGACTTCTTCGGGAGGACGAGGGACGACGGCACGGCGATCACCTCGGCGAACGGCCTCCTCGCGCTGCTGAAGAGCCGCGGCAGCGTCACGCTCACGGCGAAGGCGACCTTCTAGCAGGCGGGAGGCGGGACATGAGCCCACGCAGTCTCGTTGCCGCGGTGGTCCTGGCGATGACGCCCGGGGCCGGGCCGCGCGCCGCCCTCTCCGCCGAGGAGGCGAAGCAGCTGGGCGGCGCGCTGACCGAGGTGGGAGCCGAGAGGGCCGGCAACGCCGACGGCTCGATTCCCGGGTACACGGGCGGCCTGACGCGCGCGCCGGCGGGCTTCGCACCCGGGAGCGGCTCGCGGCCCGACCCCTTCTCCGGGGAGCAGCCGCTGTTCTCGATCGACGGGCGGAGCGCGGATGCCCATTCGGCCAGGCTCAGCGAGGGGACGAAGGCCCTCCTGCGGGCCTATCCGGGGTTCCGCATCGACGTCTACCGGACCCACCGCACCGTCGCCTTCCCGGGGTTCGTCACCGAGAACACCCGGCGGGCGGCGACCGTCGCCCGCACCGCCAACGGGGGCCTGTCCCTCGCCGGCGTGCGCGCGGCGTACCCCTTCCCCATCCCCAAGGACGGCCACGAGGCGATGTGGAACCACCTCGTCCGCTTCACGGCCCTCTGCGACCGGCGGAGGATCTCCGCCTACTACGTCGGCGCGTCGGGGCGGAGGACGCTGTCGAGCACCGCGCTCCTGCTCGAGGACTACCCGTACTGGGACGCGAAGAGGCCGGACTCGAACACCTACTTCCGCCTCCGGATCAGCTACGACGGCCCGTCGCGCCGCGCCGGCGAGGCGCTCATGCTCGTCGATCCGGTCGACACCGTGCAGCGGGGGCGGCGGGCCTGGCAGTACCTGCCGGGGCAGAGGCGGGTGCGGCTCGCCCCCGACCTCTCCCACGACACGCCGAACCCGGCCACGGTGGGCGCCCAGACGTTCGACGACGCGCTCCTCTTCAACGGGAAGATGGACCGGTTCGATTTCA
Organism: Anaeromyxobacteraceae bacterium; assembly: GCA_036555405.1. GTDB lineage: Bacteria > Myxococcota > Myxococcia > Myxococcales > Anaeromyxobacteraceae > DATBLK01. The sequence goes on along the minus strand of DATBLK010000194.1, from coordinate 3,442 downwards.
CGCTCGTCGGCAAGCGGGAGATGTTCGTCCCCTACAACGCCTATCGAGCGATGTACCAGGCGACCCCGGAGCAGCTTCTCGGCCCCCGGTTCCTGAACCCGGACCTGGTGCGCTGGGAGCTGCACCGCGTCTGGGTCGTCGACGCCAGGCTCAAGCCGAACCGGAGGCACCTGTACAGCAGGCGGGTCTTCTACCTCGACGAGGACAGCTGGGCCGCGGTGCTGAGCGACCAGTACGACGGCCGCGGCCAGCTCTACCGGGTGGGCATGGCGTTCATGGCGCCGAGCTACGACGTCCCCGCGCCCTGGGCCGACCCCTTCCTCCACTACGACCTCGTCTCCGGCGCCTACGCCATCAACGGCTGGCCCGGCGCCTCCGGGTGGCTGCGCCACGTGGAGTGCCCGGGCGAGAACGAGTGGTCCCCGGACGCGCTCGCGGGCGCGGGCATCCGCTGATGCGCCTCGCGGCCGCGGCGCTCCTCGCCGCGTCGGCGGCGGCCGCCGGGGAGTTCGTCGACCCCCTCGACCGGCCGGCGCAGGGGAGCCCGCTGGCGCAGCGCCGGCCGCTCGTCGGGGTGGCCGCCGCCGGAGGTCGCCTGGTCGCCGTCGGCCAGCGCGGCCACGTCCTCGTCTCCGACGACGGCGGCCGGAGCTGGGCGCCCTCGCCGGCGCCGGTGAGCACCGACCTGAACGCGGTCGCCTTTCCCTCTCCGGACCGCGGCTGGGCCGTCGGCCACGACGGGGTGGTGCTGGCGACGGCGGACGCCGGCCGGAGCTGGTCGAAGCAGCTCGACGGCCGCCAGGTGGGGGCGCTGCTCCTCGGGCACCACGCCGGGCGCGGCGGCGCCGATGGCACCCTGCGGCAGGTCAGGGCGCTCGCGGCGCAGGGCGCGGACCAGCCGCTCCTCGACGTCTGGTTCGAGGACGAGCGCACCGGGTTCGCCGTGGGCGCCTTCAACCTCGTCCTGCGGACGGAGGATGGAGGGAGGAGCTGGGCGCCGTGGCTGCACCGGACCGAGAACCCGAGGGGCCTGCACCTCTACGCCATCCGCCGGGTGGCGGGCGACCTCTGGATCGCCGGCGAGCAGGGCCTGGTCCTGAGGCTCGACGCCGCCGGACGCCGGTTCCGGGCGGTCCCGGTGCCCTACCGCGGCAGCTTCTTCGGGGTCGCCGGAAGCGGCCGGACCGTCATCGCCTACGGGTTGCGGGGCACCGCGCTTCGCAGCAGGGACCGCGGCGCGACCTGGCAGCGGGTGGACACCGGCGTCGAGGTCGCCCTCACCGGCGCGGCCTCGATGCCGGACGGACGCATCGCGCTGGTCGCGCAGTCGGGCCAGGTGCTCGTCAGCTCCGACGACGGCGAGTCGTTCCAGCCCGCGGGGCGGGGCGGCTCGCCGGCCTCCTCGGCAGCGGCCGCCGGGGCCGGGACGCTGGTGATCGTCGGAGCGGCGGGCGTGCGGGTCGAGCCGCTCCGGCCGTGAGGGGGCGACGGGTGGCCACCGGGGCGACCCCCATCGACGCGATGCCGGTCGTGCGGCGCCTCGAGGACTTCGACGCGGGGTCGGGGAGCCGGCTGGAGAGGCTCATCTTCAACCACCGCCCGGCGGTGATCCTGGCGTCGGCGGCGGTCACCGCGGTGCTGGGGACCATCGCCGCGACCCGGCACGTCGTCGCCGCGGACTTCGAGAGGATGATCCCGGCGCGGCACCCCTTCGTCCGGAACTACCTCGCCCACCGGGGCGAGCTCCGCGGCCTGGGCAACTCGCTCCAGGTGGTGGTCGAGAACACCCGGGGAGACATCTACGACCCGGAGGCCCTGGACGCCCTGCGGCGGATCAACGACGAGCTCCTCCTCATGCCGGGCGTCGACCGGGCCTGGGTGCGCTCGCTGTGGATGCCCGCCGTCCGCTGGAGCGAGGTGACGGAGGAGGGGTTCCGGGGCGGACCGGTGATGCCCGGCGAGTACGACGGCTCGCCGGCGGCGACCGAGGCGCTCCGCCGCAACGTCATGCGCGCCGGGATCGCGGGAACCCTGGTGGCCGGGGACTCGAGGTCGAGCGCGGTGATCGTTCCCCTGCTGGACCGCGACCCCAGGACCGGCCGGGGGATCGACTACCGGGCGCTCTCGCGCCGCCTCGACGGGATCCGCGCGACCTTCGAGGACGGGAGCGGCGGGAAGATCAAGGTGCACGCCATCGGATTCGCCGTGGTCGTCGGCCAGCTCCTCGACGGCATCCGCGAGGTGCTGGCCTACTTCGCGGCGGCGGCTGCGATCGCGGCCGCCGCCATCCTCCTCCACACCCGCTGCGCCCGCAGCACCGGGCTCGTCGTCGCCTGCTCCCTGGTCGCCGCCGTCTGGCAGGTCGGCGCCGCCGCGGCCCTGGGGATCGACCTCGACCCGGTCACGGTGCTGGTGCCGTTCCTGGTGTTCGCCATCGGCGTCTCCCACGGCGCCCAGAAGATGAACGGCATCCTCCAGGACCTGGGGCGAGGCACGCACCGGCTGGTGGCGGCCCGGTACACCTTCCGCCGCCTCTTCCTGGCCGGGCTCGCGGCGCTCCTGACCGACGCGGTCGGCTTCGCCGTGCTGGCGGTCATCGACATCCCCGCCATCCAGCGGATGGCGGTCGCGGCCAGCCTGGGCGTGGCCGGGCTCGTCTTCACGAACCTCGTCCTCCTGCCGGTCCTGATCTCCTACGCCGGCGCGAGCCCGGCGGCGGCCGCGCGAAGCGTCGCCGCGGACGCCGCCTCCGGGCCGGGCTCGCCGGTCCTGCGGCTGCTGGACCGGCTCACCGATCGCCGCTGGGCCGCCGGAGCGGTCGCGATCTCGGCGGCCATGGCGATCGCGGGGTTCCACCTGGGCCGCGACCTCGAGGTCGGAGACCTGGAGCCGGGCGCTCCCGAGCTGCGCGCCTCCTCGCGCTACAACCGGGACAACGCGTTCGTCACCGCCAACTACGCCCTCTCGAGCGATCGCTTCGCCGTCATGGTGAAGACCGGCGAGGAAGGCTGCCTGGCCTACCGGACGCTCGTCGAGGCCGACCGGCTCGGCTGGGCGCTGCAGCAGCTCCCCGGCGTGCAGGCGACGGCCTCGCTCGCCGACGCGGTCCGGCAGATCACCGCGGGCTCGTTCGAGGGGAGCCCGAAGTGGTTCACGCTCTCGCGCAACCAGCAGGTGCTGAACCACGCGGCGCAGCAGGCCATCTCCAGGAACCCCGAGCTCTTCGACGCCGACTGCTCGCTGATGCCGGTGGTCGCCTACCTCTCGGACCACAGGGCCGAGACGCTGGACGAGGTCGTGCGGGTCGCGGAGGGCTTCGCGCGCCGGCACGGCGGGCCCGGCCTCACCTTCCTGCTCGCCGCCGGCAACGCCGGGATCGAGGCGGCGACCAACATCGTGGTCCGGGAGGCGCTCTTCAGCATGAAGCTGTGGGTGTACGGCG
>DATBLK010000147.1:0-6485 GCA_036555405.1 Anaeromyxobacteraceae bacterium | reverse complement strand
CAGTCGGCGCTGGTGGAGCTGGCCTCCAAGGTGATCGGGGAGATCGCCGCCTCCACCGAGCGCACCGCCCGGACCGCCGAGGAGGCGGCCCGGGCCTCGGCCGACACCTCCAGCGCCGCCACCGGCGGCGGCTCGGCGGCCCGGCTCGCCGGAGAGAAGGTGAAGAGGGTCTTCGCCCGCATCGAGGTGGCGAGCGAGCAGGTCTTCGCCTTCGGCGAGCGCATCAAGGAGATCACGAAGATCGTCGAGGCCATCACCGCCGTGGCCCAGCAGACGAATCTACTGGCCCTCAACGCCACCATCGAGGCGGCGCGCGCCGGGGAGTACGGCCGCGGCTTCGCGGTGGTGGCCGACGAGGTGCGCAAGCTGGCCGAGAGCGCCGGGCGCTCCGCCGAGCAGATCTCCAGCGTGGCCGCGGACATCTCGGGCCGAGCCGCCCTGGTCGTCGGCGCGATGCGGGAGTCGGTGTCGGTGCTGGCCGAGGGGCGCGAGGACCTGAACGCCATCATCCTCGCCCTCGACGACATCTCCCGCAACGCCGCCGCCGGCGCCGAGAAGGTCGGGGGCATCACCCAGGCGGCCCGCGACCAGCTCAAGGGCTCGGCCGACATGGTCCAGGCGATGGACCACATCTCCGACGTCGCCACCTCGAACGCCAAGGCCACCGAGCAGGTGCGCCACGTGACCAGCGAGCAGACCGCCGCGGTCCAGCAGATGGCCAGCGCCGCCCAGGAGCTCACCAACCTCTCGCTCGAGCTCCAGAGCGTGGTCTCGCGCTTCCGGTCGCTGGACCGCCGGTGAGCGAGGCGGGGCGCCAGGTCCTGTTCCGCGCCGGAGGGGAGCGCTTCGGCCTCCCCCTCGAGGCGGTGCGCGAGGTGGTCATCCCCCAGCCACCCTTCGCCCGCGTCCCCCGCGCCGGCGCCGCGGTGCGCGGCGCCATGAACCTGCGGGGGCGCGTGGTCGCGGTGGTGGACCTGGCGGCCCTGGTGGGCGTGGGGGCCGAGCCGCTGGCCGGCGGCCGCGGCCAGGTGCTGGTCCTCGACCGGGACCGGCGGGCCCTCGGGCTCCTGGTGGGCCAGGTCATCGGCGTGGAGGCGCTCGGGCCGGAGCGGGCCGAGCCGCCGGGGTCGATGGTCCGCGGCGTGGGGCGGCTCGCGGGGGGCGCGGTGACGCTCCTCGACCCGGACGAGGTGGCGCGCCGCGCGTCGACGCAGTTCGGGCCGCCCTGAATCCGGCCGCGGCCGGAACCTTGTTCGGCCGGATGCCTCGATGGTACGGTTCACCCCGCGGCGGGCCCGCGCCGCCGGGGGGCCGGGGTCCATGGCGAAGCGAGTCCTGATCGTCGACGACGCCATCTTCATGCGCAACATGATCAAGGACATCTTCTCCGGCGGAGGCTTCGAGGTCGTGGGCGAGGCGGCCAACGGGCTCGAGGCGGTGGAGCGGTACCGGGAGCTCAGGCCGGACCTCACCACCATGGACATCGTGATGCCGTTCCGGAGCGGCATCGAGGCGACGCGGGAGATCATCAAGGCCGACCCCCGGGCCGTCATCGTCATGTGCAGCGCCCTGGGGCAGGAGTCGCTGGTCATGGAGGCCATCGAGGCCGGCGCCAGCGACTTCATCGTGAAGCCCTTCAAGGCCGAGGACGTGCTGGCGGTGGTGCGGAAGGTCCTCGGCGAGGCCTGAGCCGTCCGAAGCGGAGGCGCGCGCCGGCAGGCGCGCGGCAACGCCTGTCCGACCTGCAACGATACCTCGGGCTCTTCGTGGCCGAGGCCTCCGACAAGCTCGAGCGGCTCGGGCGCGGCCTGGTGCGCCTCGAGGCCGCGGTCCGCGGCGAGGAGCCGCTGGCGCCGCTCGTCGACGAGATGTTCCGGCACGCCCACAGCGTGAAGGGGATGAGCGCGGCGATGGAGCTCGAGGGCATCTCCCGGCTGGCGCACCGCGCCGAGGGGTTCCTCGAGATCCTCCGGCGCGGCGAGTCCGCGCCGGGGCCCGAGGCGGTGGACCTCCTCCTCTCGGCGGTCGACGCCCTGCAGTCGATGGTGGCCTCCGCCGCGCAGGGGGAGAGCCCCGAGCCCGACGCCGCCCTCCTCCGGCGCCTCGCCGGCGCGGCCGCGGGGCACCTGGAGCCGCCCGGGGAGGAGGCGCCGCCGCCGGCCCCGCCCGCCGCTCCTCCGGCGGGACCCGAGCCCGCCGGCGAGGCCCCGGGCCCGCCCGCCGGCGAGGACCGGGGCGGGCGGGGTGGAGCCGCGCCCCGGGTGCGCCGCCGCCTCGTCGCCGAGGTCGAGATCGCGGCCGCCTGTCCCATCCCCGCGGTGCGCGGCTTCCTGGTCCTGCGCAAGCTCGGCGCCCTGGGGGAGCTCCTCGGGTCGACGCCGGCCGAGGACGACCTCCGCGCCGGCCGGCTCCCGGAGCGGCGCGTCTCCGCGGTCCTCGAGACCGCCGAGCCCGCCGAGGCGGTGGAGCGCGCCCTCTCGCAGATCTCCGACATCGCCGCGATCCGGGTCCGCGAGGAGCAGGCGCCGCCGCCGCCGGCGGCCGCCGCCCCGGCGGCGCCGGCGCGCGAGGCGCCCGAGGGCGGGCGCACGGTGCGCGTGCGCGCCGACCTCCTCGACTCCTTCCTCGACGCCGTGGGCGAGCTCATCCTGGCCACCTCCCGGATCCGCGAGCTGGCGCGCGCCGTCCCCGAGGCGCACCGCCCGCCGCTCGAGGACGGGGTCGACCGGCTCCACGCCACCGTCAAGGACCTCCACGACAAGGTGATGGCGGCGCGCATGACGCCGCTCCGCCTCGTCACCGACCCGCTGCCGCGGGCCGCCCGCGACCTGGCGCGGCGCTCGGGGAAGCAGGTGGAGGTGGAGGTCCGGGGCGCCGAGATCGAGCTCGACCGCGCCATCCTCGACGAGCTCGCCGACCCCCTGGTCCACCTGGTCCGCAACGCCGTGGACCACGGCATCGAGCCGCCCCACCTCCGCCAGCTCTCCGGGAAGCCGCCCACCGGGCGGGTGGTGGTGCAGGCCCGGCGCGACCGCGACCGGGTGGTGGTCGAGATCAGCGACGACGGCCGGGGGATGGACCCGGCCCGGCTCCGGACGGCGGCGGTGGCGCGCGGGGCGCTCGGCGCCGAGGCGGCCGAGGCCCTCTCCGACCGCGAGGCGCTGCAGCTCGCCTGCCTCCCCGGCCTGTCCACCGCCGAGTCGGTCACCGACGTCTCCGGGCGCGGCGTGGGCATGGACGCGGTGAAGCGCGCCGCCGAGGCGGTGGGCGGGTCGCTGGAGCTCGACAGCGAGCCGGGCCGCGGCACGCGGGTGGCGCTCCGCCTCCCGCTCACGGTGGCGGTGCAGCCGGTCCTCCTGGTGCTCGTCGGCGAGGAGGTGCTCGGCCTCCCCATCGCCAAGGTGCACGGCGCCGCCGAGGCGGCGGTGGAGTCGCTGGAGCGGAGCCGCGGCGAGCCCATGCTCTCCTGGGCCGAGGGCCTGGTGCCGGTGCGCGAGCTGGCCGCGCTCCTCGGCCTCCCGCGGCAGGAGCGCCCGGGCCCGCGCCAGGTGGTGGTCGCCGAGGGGGACGGCGAGCGGGTGGGCCTGGCCGTCGACGCGCTGCTGGGCCAGGCGGAGGCGGTGCTGAAGCCGCTGGTCCGCCCCCTCGACCGCGTGGGCGGCCTCTCCGCGGTGACGGTGCTCGGCAGCGGGCGGCCGGTCTTCATCCTCGACGTGGCCGGGCTGGCGCCGTGACGCTGCGGGCCCTCGGCCGGCGCGAGATCGACGCCCTCCAGGAGCTCGCCAGCATCGGCTGCGGCGCGGCGGTGACCGCCCTGGGCAGGCTGTCGGGGCGGCGGCTCCACATGGACGTCCCCGAGATCTGGTCCGGCGCCGAGGAGGGGGCCATCGCCGACTTCCTGGGCGCCGCCGGGCAGGACCTGGCCGCGGTGGCGGTGGCCCTGGACGGGATGCTGGAGGGGACCCTGGTCCTGGCGCTCCCCGTGCCCGACGCCGCGCGCCTCGCCGCCGCGCTCGGCTGGCCCGCGCCCGAGGGCGGCGCCTGGGGAGAGCTGACGGAGAGCGCGCTCATGGAGTCGGGCAACGTCGCCGGCAGCGCCTTCGTCTCGGCGGTGGCGCGGCTCGCGGGGCGCAAGCTCCTCGTCGGCGTGCCGCGGCTGGCGCGCGGCGGCGGCCGAGCCTGCCTCGACGCGCTGGTGCCGCGCGAGGTCGGCAAGGTGGCGCTGGCGACGCGCTTCGGCTGCGAGGACCCCCAGCTCGAGGGGCTGCTCCTCGTCATGCCCGAGCCGGGGCGCATCCCCGGCCTGCTCGCCGCCCTGCCCCTGGGGGCGGTCTGATGCAGGAGCGGGCGCTGCGGCGGATCCTCGCCGGCGTGCGGAGCGGCGCGCTCGGGCTCGAGAAGGCCCTGGAGCGGCTCCGGGGGCTTCCCTACGAGCGGATCGGCGAGTTCGCCGCCGTCGACCACCACCGGTCGCTGCGGGTGGGGATGCCGGAGGTGGTCTTCGCCGAGGGGAAGACCTCGGCCCAGGTGGCGGCCATCGCGCGTCGCATCGCCGCCCGCGGGCCGCTCCTGGTGACGAGGCTCGCCCCGGAGAAGGCGGCGGTCGTGCGGCGGGCGGTCCGCGGCGCGCGCTACGACCCGGTCTCGCGGACGCTGGCCCGGGGGCGGATGGACCTGCCCACCCGCGGCCCGGTGGGCGTCTGCTGCGCCGGCACCAGCGACGTGCCGGTGTGCGAGGAGGCGGTGGCGACCCTCGAGGTCATGGGCGTGGAGCCGGTCCGCATCTACGACGTGGGCGTCGCCGGCCTCCACCGGCTCCTGGCCCGGCGCCGCGACCTCGACCGCTGCGTCGCCCTGGTGGTCGCCGCCGGGATGGAGGGGGCGCTGCCCTCGGTGGTGGGGGGCCTGGTGGGGAAGCCGGTCGTCGGCGTGCCCACCAGCGTGGGCTACGGCGCCTCGCTCGGCGGGCTGGCGGCGCTGCTCGCCATGCTGAACTCCTGCGCGCCGAACGTGGCGGTGGTGAACGTGGACAACGGCTTCGGCGCCGCCTTCGTCGCCGGCCTCGTCGCCCGGGGCGGCCGTGGCTGACCTCCTCCACCTCGACCCGGTGGGCGGCGTCGCCGGGGACATGTTCCTCGCCGCCGCGCTCGACCTGGGCGTGGCGCAGGCGGAGCTGGAGCGGCTCCTCGGGTCGCTGGCCCTGCCCGGCTGGCGGCTCGCCGCGTCGCCGGCCGAGGCGGGCGGCGTGCGCGGCACCCACCTCGACGTGGTCGTCGAGGGCCCGAGGCCCGCCGAGCGCGGCCTGGCCGAGATCCTGGACCTGGTGGGCCGCAGCGGCCTGCCGCTCCGGGCCCGGGAGGCGGCGCGCCGCATCTTCGAGCGCATGGGCCGCGCCGAGGCCAGGGTCCACCGCGTCCCGGTCGAGCGCGTCCACTTCCACGAGGTGGGGGCGGTGGACTCGATCGTCGACGCCTGCGGCGCCGCCGCGGTGATGGAGCTCCTCGGCTGGCCCCGCGGCGTGGCGAGCCCGCCGGCGCTGGGTCAGGGCCTCGTCGAGACCTGCCACGGGACGCTGCCGGTGCCGTCGCCGGCGGTGCTCGAGATCCTCTCCGGCACGACGGTCCAGCCCGGCGGGCCGCCGGGCGAGGCGGTGACGCCCACCGGCGCCGCGATCCTCGTCGAGCTCTTCGAGGTCGGGACCCCTCCGCCCTACGCGCCGCGCCGGATCGGCTGCGGGGTCGGGACCTCGCGCTGGCCGGACCGGCCCAACGTCCTCCGGCTGGTCCTGGCCGACGCGGCGCTTTCGCGCGGGGCGCTGCAGCTCCTGGAGGCCAACCTCGACGACGCCACCGGCCAGCTCGTGGCCCGGGCCATCGAGGCGGCGCTGGAGCAGGGGGCGGTGGACGCCTGGGCGGTGCCGGCGACGATGAAGAAGGGCCGGCCCGGGCTCGTGCTCTCGGCCCTGGCGCCGGCGGAGCGGAGCGAGGCGGTGGCCCGGACCCTGATGGCCGAGACCACGACGCTGGGGGTGCGGCTGCGGGCCGTGGAGCGCATCGAGGCCGACCGCGAGTGGGTGGCGGTGGAGACGCCCTGGGGGTCGGTGCGCGTCAAGGTGGGCCGCCTGGGCGGCGAGATCGTGAACGCGCACCCGGAGTGGGACGACTGCGCCGCCCGGGCGCGCGAGCACGGCGTCCCGGTGAAGCGGGTCCTCGAGGCGGCGGCGGCGGCGTTCGCGGGGACCCGCCCCTGAGGTATCGTCTCGACCTCGGCCACCAGCTGGGGGGAGCCCGATGGCGCTGATCCAGTTCACGAAGAACTACGCGGACCACTCCAACGACCAGGGCTTCCAGTTCGAGTTCTTCTGCGACAAGTGCGGCAACGGGCACATGTCGCGCTTCGTCGTCAACAAGATGGGCATGGCCGCCGGGCTCCTCCGCGCCGCCGGCTCCCTCTTCGGCGGCGCCCTGGGGCGGGCCGGGTACGCC
>DATBLK010000143.1:0-9520 GCA_036555405.1 Anaeromyxobacteraceae bacterium | reverse complement strand
AGCGGAGCCGGCCCTTCGACGGCAGCGGCTCCGAGACGATCCGGAAGACGCGGCCCGGCGGGGGCTCGGGCCAGGGCTCCCCCGGGGGCGCCAGCACCAGGGTCGTGGCCTTCACCGCCTCGCGCCGCAGCCCGGCTCGCTCCGCGATGGCGGCGACGAGCGGGGGCGGGTCCATGGGCCGCTCGGCGTGGCACCAGTCTCCCGGTCGCGCCAGCGCCGGGCAGGGCCCACGGAAGAGGCAGGGGGCGCGCACCGCGAAGCCCCGGGCCACGAGCAGGTCGCGCACCTCGAGGAGCGCCCGCGAGGTCTCGCGCAGCGCCGGCTCGACGACGACCAGCGAGCCACCCGGGGCCAGGAGGCCGGCGCAGCCCTCGAGGAGCGCCGCGCGCCGCCCTGCCGCCCCCGGGCCGGCGAAGAGCTCGTTCAGCACGTGGCCCAGCGCCACGGCGTCGAAGCGGCGGCCGCCCGCGACGTCGGCCGGCGAGCCGCCGCGGGCCGGGTCCCAGGGCCCTGTCCGCAGGGAGCGGCGCGCGGCGGCGGCCAGGTCCCGCGCCGCCGCCAGCGCCCGCGCCGAACGGTCCGCGGCCAGGACCTCCCCGGCCCCGGCGTCGAGGGCGGCGAGCGCCACCGGACCGGGGCCGCTCCCCAGGTCGAGGACCGTGCGCGGCGGCCGCGGCAGCTCGGCGAGGACCGCCCGCGCCTGGAGATACGAGACCGGCCACCAGAACAGGAGGTAGGCGCCCAGGAGCCGCTGGTCGTCGAGGTAGCGGGCGCCGGCGAGGCCCCGGTCGCGGGTGAGCCCGTGGGAGAGCCGCTCCACCGCCGCCGCCACCTCGCGGAGCTCGGCGGGGAGGAGCCGGTCCGCCGGCGGCCGGGGGCCGGGGCGGCCCCGCCGACCGGCGCGCCAGGCGGCGAGCAGCCGCGGCATCCAGCGGGCCAGGTCCTCGGCCGGGGCAGGCACGCCATCCAGATTAGGGCACCGCCGGTCCGGAAGGGACCTCCCGGCGCGGCCTTCCCGCCGCGCCCTCCTTTGCGCGCCCGCGGCCCCGCGGCTAGCATCGCGCCGAGCGCACCCTCGAGGCGCGGTGCGCTCTCCGGCGCCGCTCCGGCGCGAGGTCCGAGGCGAGTTGACTGCGGCCTGCACCCTTCTCGCGTCCCTCGGCTGGATGGCCGCCGGAGCGGCCGAGGCGACGGCCGGGGCGAGCCCGCGCTCGCGGGACACGCTCGAGGCGATCCGCGAGCGGGGAGAGCTGCGCTGGGGCGCCGACCCCTTCGGCGGGGCGCCCTACGTGTTCCAGGACCCCATGGACCCCAATCACCTCGTCGGCTACGAGGTGGAGCTCGCGGCGGCCATCGCGCACCGGCTCGGCGTCGAGGCGCGTCCCGCCGAGGGGGCCTGGGACAAGCTGCTCGACCTCCTGGCGCGCGGCGACTTCGACGTCGCGCTCAACGGCATCGAGGTGGCCGACGAGAAGCGGCGGGTCTGCCTGCTGTCGCGCCCGTACTACGCCGCCGGGGAGCGGCTCACGGTCCGCCGCGGCGACCCCGGGGCGCCGCGCCGGCTCGAGTCGCTGGCCGGGCGAAGGGTGGGCACGCTCCCGGGGTCGCTGGCGCAGCGCATCCTGGAGCGGGCGGGCGCGGTCGTGCTCACCTACGACGGCGGGCAGAACGACATCTACGACGACCTGCGGCTCGGCCGCACCGACGCCGTCCTGCTCGACGAGCCCATCGCCCGCTACTACGGGGACGTCCAGCCCGAGCTGGAGACGCTGCCCGGGGCCTTCGGCGAGGTGCGCTACGCCGTCGCCATCCGCCACGGCGACGAGGCCCTCAAGGCGGCCGTCGACCAGGCGATCGGCGCGCTGGCGCGCGACGGCACGCTGCGCAGGCTGTACCAGCGGTGGGGGCTCTGGAACCGGGAGACCGCCGCGCTGCTCGGGGACGGGGGGCCTTCGCCGGCCGGCACCGCCGAGGCGTACGAGTCGTGGCGGGCCGCGGTGGGGCGCGCGCCGTCGCTCCGGGACCGGCTCACCCAGCGCTACCCCAGGACGTTCTGGCTGTTCGCGCGCGGCGCGGCGCTCACGCTCGTCCTGTCGCTGGCGTCGATGGCCCTGGCCGCGACCCTGGGCGCGGCCATCGCCTGGGCGCGCCGCTACGGGCCGCGGCCCCTGCGCTGGCTGGCCGTCGTCTACGTCGAGTTCGTCCGCGGCACCCCGCTGCTGGTCCAGCTCATCATGATCTACTTCGGGCTGCCCGAGCTGGGCGTGAGGCTCGACCCCTTCGCGGCGGGGTGGCTGGCGCTCGGGCTGAACTACGCGGCGGCGGAGGCCGAGAACTACCGGGCCGGCCTGGAGAGCGTCCCCGCGGCGCAGAGCGAGGCGGCGGCGACGCTCGGCCTCTCGCGCTGGCAGACGATGCGCCACGTGATCGCGCCGCAGGCCGTCCGCGTCGCGATCCCGCCCATGACCAACGACCTCATCGCGCTCCTCAAGGACAGCTCGCTCGTCTCCATCGTGACCCTCACCGAGCTCACCAAGACCTACTCCAACCTGGCCGGCTCGATGCGCGACCACCTCGGGCTCGGCCTGGTGGTGGCGGCCTGGTACCTCGTCATCGGCCTGCCGCTGGCGCGCGCCGGGCGCGCCGTCGAGGCGCGCCTCGGCCGCCACCTGCGGCGGGCGGTGACGTGATCCGCGTCCAGGCGCTGGAGAAGCGGCACCCGGGCGCGCCCGACGCGACGCTCCGGGGCGTCTCCTTCCACGTTCCGGCGGGACGGCTGGCGGCGATCCTCGGCAGCAGCGGCGCCGGCAAGTCGACGCTGCTGCGCTGCCTCGTCGGGCTCGAGATCTTCGACGGGGGCTCCATCGAGATCGACGGCGTCGAGGCGCGCGCGGAGGACGGCCCGCGCGCCAGCGCGCTGCTGCGCGGCCGCGTGGGCCTCGTGCCCCAGTCGCTCGACCTCTTCCCCCACCTCTCCGCGCTCGAGAACTGCGCGCTGGCGCCGCGCGTCGCCCGGCGCGAGCCGCGGGCCGCGGCGGAGGCGCGAGCGTCCCGGCTGCTCGCCGGGCTGGGCCTCTCGCAGAGGCTGGACGCCTACCCGGAACAGCTCTCCGGGGGCCAGCGGCAGCGCGTCGCCATCGCGCGCGCCCTGGCGATGGAGCCGCGCGTGCTGCTGTACGACGAGCCGACGAGCGCGCTCGACCCGTCGTTGAAGGACGAGGTGCGCCGGACGCTGCTCACGGTGGGCGAGAGCGGCGTCACGCAGCTCGTGGCGACGCACGACGCCGGGTTCGCGCGAAGCGCGGCGAGCTGGGTCCTGGTGCTCGAGGAGGGCCGGATCGCGCGCCAGGGCGAGCCGGACTCCGTGCTCGCCGGCCCGCGCTAGGCGGCGGCGCCGTCGAGGAGCTCGCGCACCGCGCCGGCGAGGCCGCCGCGGTCGAAGGGCTTCGCCAGGAAGCCGTGCCGCGGCGGCAGGGTCCCGCTCACCAGCGACTCCGGGTCCGCCGAGGCCGAGACGAAGAGCACGCAGAGGTCGGGGCGAGCGGCGACGAGGCGAGCCGCCAGCTCCTTCCCGTTCAGCTCCGGCATCACCACGTCGGTGACCAGCGCGTGGAGCGGCCGGGCCTGGTTGCCGAGCTCCAGGGCGTGGAGCGGGTCGCGGGCCTCGAGGACGCGGTACCCCTCCGCCTCCAGGAAGCGGCAGAGGAGGGAGCGCACCGCCGCGTCGTCCTCCACCACCAGCAGCGTCTCGCCGTTGCCGCTCGCCGTGCGCGCCGCCGGCGGCGGGGTGAGCGCCGGGGCGTCGGAGGGGGCCTCCTCCCGCGAGGCCGGGAGGTAGACGCGGAAGGTGCTCCCGGCGCCCGGCGCGCTCTCCACCGCGACGGAGCCGCCCGCTTGCCGCACGATGCCGAAGACGGTGGCCAGCCCGAGGCCCGTGCCCTTGCCGGAGACCTTGGTCGTGAAGAAGGGCTCGAAGAGGTGCGAGAGCACGTCCTCGTCCATGCCCACGCCCTCGTCGCGGACGGAGAGGACCACGCCCCGCCCCGGGTCGGGCCCCTCTCCCGCCTCCGCGAGCTCGGTGGAGAGCGTCAGCGTCCCCCCGTTCGGCATCGCGTCGCGGGCGTTCACCACGAGGTTCACCACCACCTGCTCGAGCTGGGTGGGGTCGGCGTGGACCGCGGGCAGCCCGGCCCCGAGCCGGGTCTGGACGCGGACGTGCTCTCCGATGAGGCGCCCCAGCATCCGCTGCGTCCCCGCGACCAGGGCGTTCAGGTCCACGTCCCGCGGCAGCGACGGCTGGCGGCGCGAGAAGGTCAGGAGCTGGCGGGTGAGCTCGGCTCCGCGCCGCGCGGCGTCGGAGATCTCGGCGACCAGCTCCCGCGCCTCCTCCTCGGCGACGCCGCGCCGCAGGGCGTCGGCGCAGCTCCGCACCACGGTGAGGAGGTTGTTGAAGTCGTGGGCCACCCCGCCGGCGAGCCGGCCCAGCGCCTCGAGCGTCCGGGCCTGGCGGGCCCGCTCCTCGTCGCGGCGCGAGGCCGGCGCCGGCGCGGGCGCCGCCGCGGGCCGCTGCCGGCGCGCGGGCGGCCCGCCCCGCGACCCGCGCCGTTTCCCGGGAGGCCGCGCCGCCGGCGCGGGCCGCCGCTTCCTGGGTCGCCTCACGCCGTCCGCCGGCCTCCGCGCCGTGGGAGCATCCTGCCCGGCGCATTCTTCACCAACACCGCACGCCGAGGGAAGGGCCCGCGCGGGCGGCCCGCGGCCGCCGGCCGCACTCCCGGTCAGGGAGGGCCGGGTCCCTCGGACGGCGGGACCTCGACCTCCAGCCCGTCGGCCGCCACCTCGGCGCCGGGGAACTCCTCGCCCGCCTGCCGCAACAGCGGCGAGGGGTCGCGGTCGTAGCGGGTGGAGAGGTGGGTCAGGAGAAGGCGGCGGGCGCCGGCCTGGCGGGCCACGCGGCCGGCCTCGCGCGCGGTGGAGTGGAAGGTGTCGCGGGCGCGCTCCCACTCCTCGTCGCCGAAGGTGGCGTCGTGGACGAGGAGGTCGGCGCCCCGCGCCGAATCCTCGGTGGCGGCGCACGGCCGGGTGTCTCCGGTGACCACCAGCCTCCGGCCCGGGCGCGGGGGATCGACGACCTCGGCCGGAAGGACGGTGCGACCCCCGGCCCGCACCGGGGCCCCGTGCTGCAGCGCGCCGAAGAGGGGCCCCTCGGGAACGCCCAGGGCCCGGGCGCGGTCGGGATGGAAGCGGCCGGGGCGCGGGTCCTCCGCCAGGGCCCAGCCGAGCGAGGGGACGCGGTGCTCGGTGGCGAAGGCGCGGAGGGTGGCGCCCGGGCGCCGCACCTCCGCCCCCGGGGCCACGTCCCGGATCTCCACCTCGAAGCCCAGGGCCTCGGTTCCGGCGAAGAGCATCTCTCCCAGGAATCGCTCGGCGGGGCGCGGGCCGTAGAGCCGGAGCGGCTCGGCGCGGCCCAGCATGGAGAGGGTCCGCAGGAAGCCGATGGCGCCGATCCAGTGGTCGGCGTGGAAGTGGCTGAAGAAGATGGCGGCGACGTCGAAGCCGGTGCCGTAGCGGATCATCTGGCGCTGCGTTCCCTCGCCGCAGTCGAAGAGCAGGAGCTCGCCGGCGCGCCGGACCGCGAGCGCGGTGAGGCCGCGGTGCAGCGTGGGGGCGGCCGCGGAGGTGCCGAGGAAGGTGAGCCGCAGCACGGTCAGCTCGAGGCGCTGGTGTAGCGTCCCAGGGAGGCGAGCCAGACCACCCGGGCGAAGGCGGCGAACAGGGCCGAGCCGCCCACCGCCCAGAGCGCGGTGGGGAGGTCGAGCCGGCCGAGGAGCGCCAGCGCCGGGTAGGTGGTCATGAGCGCCAGCGGCACGACGATGGTGAAGAGCACCCGCCAGACGCCGCGGAAGACGCTGGCGGGCCAGCGGGCGGCGTCGAAGAGCGAGGAGAAGAGGTAGGAGAGGTTGTCGATCTTCACCACGTGGAAGGCGGCGGAGACGACGAGGATCCAGAGCGAGTAGAGGGTCCAGGCGGCACAGAAGAGGAGGGCCAGCGCGGCGGCGACGTGGCCGGCCGAGGGCGAGCGGCCGAGCCGGTGGAAGGCGACGCCGAAGATGGCCAGGGCGGCCAGGCCGTCGATGGCGCGCCAGGGCTGGAACTTGGCGGTGGAGACCAGGAACTGGGCGTCGGCCGGCTTCAGGAGGATGAAGTCGAGCGAGCCCTTGCGGATGTGCTCGACCACGCTGGCCAGCGACGGGTTCACCGCCCCCTCGAGGACCCCCTTCATCAGGGTGAACCAGCCGAGGACCACGAGCGCCTCCTCGAAGCGCCAGCCGGCGACCAGGGGCTTGTGGCCGAAGAGGACCAGAACCGGCACCACCGACCAGGCGGCCCAGAAGACGGCCAGCGCCCCCTCGACCGCGAACTCGACGCGGTACTGCATCGCCGTCGCCGCCGAGACGCGGAACTGCACCAGGAGCAGGCGGAGGTACCGGCTCACCCTACCCTCCCACCGACGAGAAGCGCCGCATCCCGCGGCGCCAGGCGAGGTGGACCAGGAGGAAGAGGAGCGCGGCGAAGCCCCACTGCGCCGCGAGCTCCTGGAGCACCTGGAGGCGCGTGAGGCGCCCGGTGACCGCCTCGACGGGGAAGGCGAGCATGTACCGGAACGGGAGCCAGCGCGCCAGCTCGCGGAGCCAGCCGGGGAAGAGGTCCAGCGGCACCAGGTAGCCGGAGAAGACGCCGAAGAGCCCCATCCAGATCTCGAAGATCGAGCCGGCCGACTCCAGGCGGAAGGCGAGCGTCCCCACCAGGCTCATCGCCAGGAAGGTGATGGCCCAGGCGCCGACGAGCTCGAGCGGGAGCAGGGCCCAGAGGAGCGGGTCGCGGGTGAGCAGCGCCGCGGCGGGCAGGAGCAGGAGCACGGCGACCACGGGAGTGGAGAGGACCACGCGGAGCGGAACGGCGGCCAGGTTCTCGCAGGCGTAGGCGACGAGCGGATGCACCGGCCGCAGGAGCCGGAAGGCGAGCGTCCCCTGGCGGATCTCGAAGTTCAGCTCCCAGACCACCCAGGCTCCGGTGACGAGCCGCACCACCAGCGCAACCAGGAAGTAGGCCGTGAACCCCGCCTGGCCGTAGCCGCCGATGGGCCCGTCGGCGGCGGCGGCGTGCCACAGCGCCAGCATGACGAGCGGCATGTTGGTGGAGAGGAGCCAGACCAGGAACTCGGCCCGGTAGGCCACCGCCTCGGCGAAGCCGACGCGCAGGAGCGTGGGCAGGGCGCGGAGGGTGTGCACGGCAGGGAAGGTAACCGACCGCGACCCCGTCCGCGACCCCGCCCCGGCCGGCGAACCCTACCCGTACGACTCGGTCGCGATCCGCTCCTTGGGCACGCCCAGCTCGGCGAGCGCCACCAGGGCCGACTCCATGAAGCGCGGCCTGGGCTCCTCGCCCTTGGCCCTGGCGGCGGCCTTGTCCCACGAGGAGATGGCCGGGCCGCAGGCGTAGACCAGGCAGCTCCGGGGGTCGGGGATGAGCTCGCGCAGGAGCGCCGGGGTGAGCCGCCCGCGCCGGTAGCCCGGCCCGTACCGGGAGACGTCATCCTCCCGCGTCAGGGAGTGGACCACCTTGAGCCTGTCCGGGAAGCGCTGCTCCAGCTCGCGGAGCGGCTCGCGGTAGATGATGTCGCCCTCGGTCTTGTTGGAGCAGACGAAGGTGTGGCGCAGGCTGGGGACGTAGGTGAGGGCGTGCTTCAGGATGGAGAAGTTCGGCACCGCCCCCGAGCCGGCGACGACGTGGACGACGTGGTCGGCCTTCGACTCCACGCCCGGGGGGAGGGTGTAGGGGCCGGTGAACCCGGTGATGACGATGCGCATGCCGCGCAGGGTGCGCTTCACGAGCAGCGGCGAGAGCAGCGGCGGGTACCTCGTCACCCCGCTCTCGTAGCGCTCCTCCTTCACGGTGATGGCGAGGTACTTCTCGTGCGGCGCCGACGCCATCGAGTAGGCGCGGGGCGGCTCGCGCTTGCCCTTCGCGTCCTCGAAGTAGGCGATGAAGCGCTCCAGGGCCTCGAACTGGTGGGGGTCGATGGTGAGGAAGTGGCCGGCCTCGTAGTCGAGCCGGTCGCTGCCGGTGAAGAGCAGGAGCGTGTTGGTGTCCGGCGTCTCCGGGATGACGTCGGCCACCATGGTCTCGAGCTGCTTGATGCGGCGGCGCGGTCTCTGCTCGGCGGCCGCAGGGGTCTGAGGCGTGGCGGTCTCGGCCATGCGGTGAAGACTACGTTCGGCGCCCCGCCCGTGCCAGGGGGCGGGCGGGTGCCCTTTCCGGGTCGTGCCGGCCGTGCGCGACCTGCACCTACACCGCCCGCGGGCCCGATCGCGCCTCCCTCACCCCGCGTCGAGCCAGCTCGCGTAGGCCTCGAATCCCGCGGGCCGGCCGAGGAAGTCCTTCACCAGCTCGGCCGCCGGCTTCGAGCCGCCGGGCTCGAGGACGGAGCGCCGGTAGCGGAGGGCGGCGGGGCTCATGAGCCCCTCGCGCTGGAAGACCGTGAAGAGGTCCTTGGCGATGACGAGCGACCACATGTACGTGTAGTAGATGGCGCTGTAGCCCTCGAGGTGGTTGAACGAGAGGTGCCGGGCGGTCCCGGGCACGAAGGCGAAGGGCGTGTAGCGCTCCTGGAGCTCGGCGACGAGCCTGGGGACGTCGAGCGCCGCCGGGTCGCGCCGGTGCAGCTCCAGGCTCATCGCCGCGTAGAACATCTGCTGGCGCACGAAGAGCCCCTTGCCGTAGTCGTCGGCGCGGCGCATGCGGCGCACCAGCTCGGCGGGGATGGGCTCGCCGGTCCGGTGGTGCCGCGCGAAGGTGGCGAGCACCGCCGGGTCCCAGGTCCACTCCTCCAGCATCTGCGAGGGCGCCTCCACGAAGTCCCACTCGGTGGAGACGCCGGAGTGGAGGGCGTAGCGCGTGCGGCCGGCGAGGAGGTGGTGGACGAGGTGGCCGAACTCGTGGAAGAGGGCCTTGACGTCCGAGTGGTCGAGGAGCGCGGGCTCGGCGCCGGGCCGCGGGAAGTTGCAGACCAGCGCGCCCTCGGGGAGTCGCTTCCCGGCGACGCCGCTCGAGACGGTGAACTGGGCGTAGTGCTTGTACTTCCCTTCGCGCGGGTGCATGTCGAGGTAGATGCGGCCGAGCTTGCGGCCGCCCTCGAGCACGTCGAATGCCTCGACGTCCGGGTGCCACGTCGGCGCGCCCTCGACCCTGCGGTACGAGATCCCGAAGAGGCGCGCGGTGACCTCGAGGACGCCGTCGCGGACGCGGCCGTACTCGAGGTAGGGCCGGGCCTCCCGCGAGTCGAATCCGTAGGCCTCGGCCTTCACGCGCTCCTGGTAGTAGGCCGAGTCCCAGGCGTCGACGCGGCCGGCGGCGGGGTCGTCCTTGCGCTTGCGGGCGAGGAGCTGGGCGTAGTCGCGCGCGGCGCGCGCGCCCGAGGCCTGGGTGATCTCCTCGATGAACGCGGCGGCCTTGTCGGCCG
>DATBLK010000095.1:0-3430 GCA_036555405.1 Anaeromyxobacteraceae bacterium | reverse complement strand
GCGCGCGCGGCGCCGCGCCCGCCGCCGCCCGCGCCCGCCGCCGCTCCGCCACCCCCGAGCGAGCCCCCGCCCCGGGACGCCCCGCGCCGCGCGCCCATGCGCATCGGCGTCGCGCTCTCCGCCACCGCCGAGGGCGGCGGCGTCGCCGCGCCGGTCGGGAACACGCTCTACGGGAAGCCGCCCGAGGCCGCGCCCGACCCCGCGGAGGTGAGCCCCTACCGCGCCGAGCGCTACGAGCCGCCGACGCGCGTCGACCGGCTCCCGGTGCCGCGCGCCTGCGCCGTGCCGCCCGAGGAGTACCCCGCCCAGGCCCGGCGGGAGGGCTTCGAGGGCGACGTCCGGCTCCGGCTCCTCGTCGACGCCGAGGGTCGGGTGAAGGAGGCGACGCTCCTCTCCGACCCCGGCCGCGGCCTCGGCCCCGCGGCGGTGGCCATCGCCCGGCGCCACTGCCGCTTCGAGCCGGCGCTGCGGGAGGGCCAGCCGGTGGCCACCGAGGTGCCCTTCACGGTGCGGTTCGTGCTGCCGTAGGCCACGCACCGCGCGCCGGTGACGAGAGCGCGTCTCCCGTCGAAACGAAGCGGCGCGCGAGTCCCGCGCCTCAGGGCGCCAGCAGCGCCGCGCCCACGAGGCCGGCATCGTCGCCGAGCTCCGAGGGGACCATCTGGAGGTCCCGCGCCGCCGCAGGGAGGGCGCGGGCCATGGCGCGCTCCACGAGCAGCAGCCGGAGCGCCGGCGCCGCGGCGAGCACGCCGCCGCCCAGGACCACGCGGGCCGGATCGAGGAGCGCGGCCAGGTTCGCCACCGCGTCGCCGAGGAGCGCCCCGACCTCCTCCCAGAGCCCCCGCGCCCAGGGGTCGCCGCCGGCGCAGGCCCTCTCCACCAGGCCCGCGTCGATGCGCGCCGGGTCGCCGCCGCAGAGCGCGCGCAGGGCCTCGGAACGCCCGGCGGCCGCCGCCTCCCGGGCGCGCTCGGCGATGGCCACGCCGCCGGCCCAGGACTCGAGGCACCCGAGCGCGCCGCAGCCGCAGCGCCGCTCGGGGAGGCCGCCGGGCGCCGCCACCTTCACGTGGCCGACCTCGCCGGCGACGCCGCCCGCGCCCTCGTGGAGCCGGCCGCCGAGGATGAGGCCGGCGCCGACGCCGGAGCCGACGAAGAAGAGGACCGCGTCCTCGACGCCGCGGGCGGCGCCGAAGCGCTGCTCGCCCAGCGCCGCCGCGGAGAGGTCGTTGGCGACGCGGACCGGCGCGCCCAGGGCCCGGGCCGCCATCTCGCCGAAGGGCACGTCGCGCCAGCCCAGGTTCGGCGCCGAGAGCACCAGGCCCGAGGCGCCGCGGCACTGGCCGGCGACGCCGACGCCGGCGGCCACCTGCGAGGAGAGACCGGCCCCCGCGGCGAGGTCACGGCCGAGGCGCGCCGCCGCCGCGACCACCGCCTGCGGCGAGGGGTCCGCGTGCCGCTCCTTCCGCGAGGCGAAGACCGCGCCGATCCCGACCTCGACGAGCGCCAGGCGCAGGTTCGTGCCCCCGATGTCGACGCCCAGCCGGAGCACGGCGCGCCCTCCGGGCTAGCCCCCGAGCTCCCGCTGGATCTCGCGCACCTTCCCCTCGACCAGCGCCCGGATCTCCGCGAGCCGCTCGGGGGTCTTGGCCTCGAAGCGCAGGACGAGGAGCGGCTGGGTGTTGGAGGCGCGCACCAGGCCCCAGCCGTCGGGGAAGACGACGCGCACGCCGTCCACGGTCACGGCCTGGTAGCGGGCGGCGAACCACTCCTGGGCGCGGCGCACGACCTCGAACTTCTTCGCCTCGGGGCAGTCCTGGCGCAGCTCGGGCGTGGTGAAGGTCCGGGGCACGTCGGCGAGGAGCGCGGAGAGCGGCCGCGACTCGCGGGAGAGGAGCTCGAGGAGGCGCGCCGAGGAGTAGATGCCGTCGTCGAAGCCCAGCCAGCGGTGGCCGAAGAAGATGTGCCCGCTCATCTCGCCGGCGAGGAGCGCCCCCTCCTCCTTCATCTTGGCCTTGATGAGGCTGTGGCCCGCCTTCCACATGACGGCCCGGCCGCCCCGGGCGGCGATGTCGTCGTAGAGCGTCATCGAGCACTTCACCTCGGCGACGATGGCGGCCCCGGGGACCTCGGCGAGCAGCGCCCGCGAGAAGAGGATCATGAGCTGGTCGCCCCAGAGCACCTGTCCCTTCTCGTCCACGGCGCCGACGCGGTCGGCGTCGCCGTCGTAGGCGATCCCCGCGTCGGCCCGGACCTCGAGCACCTTCTCCTTCAGCTGCCGGAGGTTCGCCTCCACGGTGGGGTCGGGGTGGTGGTTGGGGAAGCGGCCGTCCATCTCGACGAAGAGGGGCACGACCTCGATGCCCAGGCGCCGGAAGAGCGGCACCGCCACCGCGCCCCCGGTCCCGTTCCCGGCGTCGACGACGACCTTGAGGCGGCGCGGCCCGAGCCGGATGTTCCCGGCCACGTGGTCGAGGTAGGGGCCGACGACGTCGCGCGGCCGCAGCGCCCCGGAGCCGGCCTCGAAGGGCCCGGACTCGGCGAGCCGGCGGACCTCCTGGATGCCGGCGCCGTGGAGCGTGGTCGTCCCCAGGCCCAGCTTGAGCCCGTTGTAGTCGGGCGGGTTGTGCGACCCGGTCACCATGCACATCCCGTCGACGCCGAAGGTGGCGGCGGCGAAGTAGGTGAGGGGCGTGGGGACGACGCCGAGGTCGACGACGTCCACGCCGGTCCGGCGCAGCGCCGCGGTCATCCTGCCGGCGAGCCGCTCGCCGGAGAGGCGGCAGTCGCGGCCCACGACCGCGGTCCGGCCGCCGGCGCGGCGCAGCAAGGTGCCCAGCGCCAGGCCCGAGCGCTCCACCACCTCCTCGGTGAGGTCCCGGTCGACGACGCCGCGGATGTCGTACTCGCGGAAGACGGTGGGGTCGAGGGCCATCCGCGATCCTAGAGCACGTCCCGGCGCCCGCGGCGGCGCAGCTCCTCCACCGCCTGGCGCACGTCCTGCGACCGGTCGCGCTTCACCACCAGCACGGCGTCGCCCGCGTCCACCGCCACCACCCCGTCGAGCCCGACGACGGCGATGGGGCGCCGGCGGTGGCCCAGGACCACGTTGTCGCGGCCGTCGATGACCAGGGCCTCGCCCTCGAGCACGTTCTCCTGGCCGTCGATGGGCCGGACGTCGGCGAGCGCGGCGAAGCTGCCGACGTCGCTCCAGCCGAAGTCGCCGGGCACCACCGCGATGCGCCGGCTCCGCTCCATCACCCCGTGGTCGATGGAGATGGCCTGGCACTCGGGGAAGACGCGCCGCAGGGTCCGGGCCCACGCCGCCGTGCCCAGGGCGCGGCCCAGGACGTCGAGCTGCTCGCCGAGCGCCGGGAGGGCCCGGCGGATCTCGTCGAGGATGACGTCGGCGCGAAAGAGGAAGATGCCCGCG
>DATBLK010000086.1:0-10622 GCA_036555405.1 Anaeromyxobacteraceae bacterium | reverse complement strand
CCCTTCAAGGTCTACGCCGCCTACCACGCCGCCGCCAGCCACCAGGGCGAGCCCACCGTCATCCTGGCGAAGACCATCAAGGGCTACGGGATGGGCGAGTCGGGCGAGGCCCAGAACATCACCCACCAGCAGAAGAAGATGTCGGTGGAGTCCGTCCGCCGCTTCCGCGACCGCTTCCAGATCCCGGTGCCGGACGACCGGCTGGAGGAGGTCCCCTACGTGAAGTTCGAGGAGGGCTCGCGGGAGCTCGAGTACCTCCGCGCCCGGCGCGCCGCGCTCGGGGGCGACCGGCCCAAGCGCCTCCGCCGCGCCGAGTCCCTTCCGGTGCCCGCGCTCGCCGCCTTCGACCGGCTCCTCCAGTCGAGCGGCGAGCGCGAGATCTCCACCACCATGGCCTTCGTCCAGCTCCTCCAGGTGCTGGTGCGCGACAAGGTCATCGGCCGGCGGGTGGTCCCCATCGTGCCCGACGAGTCGCGCACCTTCGGCATGGAGGGGATGTTCCGCCAGCTCGGCATCTGGAGCCAGGTGGGCCAGCTCTACACGCCGCAGGACGCGGACCAGCTCACCTTCTACCGGGAGGACAAGAGCGGCCAGGTCCTGCAGGAGGGGATCACCGAGGCCGGGTCCATGGCCGACTTCGTCGCGGCCGCGACCTCCTACACGGTCCACGGGGTCCCGACCATCCCCTTCTACGTCTTCTACTCCATGTTCGGCTTCCAGCGGACCGGGGACCTGGCCTGGCTCGCGGGGGACATGCGGAGCCGCGGCTTCCTGGTCGGCGCCACCTCGGGGCGGACCACGCTGAACGGGGAGGGGCTCCAGCACCAGGACGGCCACTCCCACCTGCTGGCGTCGGCCATCCCGAACTGCGTCTCCTGGGACCCCGCCTTCGCCTACGAGGTCGCGGTCATCGTCCAGGACGGCCTGCGCCGCATGCTGGAGGCGCAGGAGGACGTCTTCTACTACCTCACGGTCGCCAACG
The DNA here is from genome assembly GCA_036555405.1 of Anaeromyxobacteraceae bacterium. Taxonomy (GTDB): domain Bacteria; phylum Myxococcota; class Myxococcia; order Myxococcales; family Anaeromyxobacteraceae; genus DATBLK01. The sequence continues at coordinate 9,640 of DATBLK010000086.1, read as the reverse complement.
AGAACTACCCGCACCCGGCGATGCCCGAGGGCGCGGCCCCGGACATCCTCCGCGGCATGTACCGGTTCCGCGCCGGGCCAGAGGGCCCGAAGCAGGCGCGGGTCCAGCTCCTCGGCTCCGGCACCATCTTCCGGGAGGTCGCCGCCGCCGCCGACATCCTCGAGAAGGACTGGGGCGTCGCGGCCGACCTCTGGAGCTGCCCGAGCTTCACCGAGCTGGCGCGCGACGGGATGGCGGCGGCGCGGGCGCGGCAGCGCGACCCCACCGGCGCCTCGCACCCCTGCCACGTCGAGACCTGTCTGGGCGGGACCAGGGGGCCGGTCGTGGCCGCCACCGACTGGGTGCGAGCCTACGCCGAGCAGATCCGGCCCCACGTGCCGCGGCGCTACCTGGTGCTCGGGACCGACGGCTTCGGCCGGTCGGACACGCGGGAGAAGCTGCGGCGTTTCTTCGAGGTGGACCGGCACCACGTCGTCGCCGCGGCGCTCCGGGCGCTCGCCGACGAGGGGGCGGTCCCCGCGCCCCGCGCCGCCGAGGCCCTGAAGCGCTACGCCATCGACCCCGCCAAGCCCGCGCCCTGGACGGTGTGACGATGAGCGCATTCGAGGTCAGGGTCCCCGGCATCGGCGACTTCAAGGACGTGGGCGTCATCGACGTCCTGGTGAAGCCCGGCGACCGCGTGAAGGCCGACGACTCGCTCATCACCCTGGAGTCGGACAAGGCGACGATGGACGTGCCCTCGCCGGCCGGCGGCACGGTGGTGGAGGTGATGGTGAAGGTGGGCGACCGGGTGCGGGAGGGGACGGTGATCCTGAAGCTGGAGGAGGCGGCGGCGGCGAGCGCGCCGCTCCCCCTCACCCCAGCCCTCTCCCCCGCACCTGCGGGGGAGAGGGAGACTGCGCTCCGGACCCCGACCGAGGTCCCGACCGCGGCCCGTCGGGCTTCTCCTCTCCCCCGCGCCGGCGGGGGAGAGGGTCAGGGTGAGGCTCGCGCTCACGCCTCCCCGTCCGTTCGCAAGGCGGCGCGGGAGCTGGGCGTCGATCTCGCCCGGGTGCCGGGCTCGGGGCCGAGGGGGCGGATCCTCCAGCAGGACGTGGTCGGCTTCGTGAAGCAGGCGATGAGCGGGGCGGCACCCGCGGGCGGGATCGCCGGCCTCGACCTCCTCCCCTGGCCGCGGGTCGACTTCGCCCGCTTCGGGCCGGTGGAGGGTCGCCCGCTCTCCCGCATCCGCAAGATCTCGGCGGCGAACCTGGCGCGCAACTGGGTGATGATCCCGCACGTCACCCAGCACGAGGAGGCCGACGTCACCGACCTCGAGGCCTTCCGCCAGGAGCTCAACGCCGAGAGGAAGGAGGGCGAGGCCCGGGTCACGCTGCTCGCCTTCCTCGTCAAGGCCTGCGTGGCGGCGCTGCGCCGCTTCCCCGAGCTCAACGCCTCCCTCGACGGCGAGAGCCTGGTCCTGAAGCGCCACTACCACATCGGCTTCGCCGCCGACACGCCGCACGGCCTGGTGGTGCCGGTGCTCCGCGACGCCGACCGGAAGGGGATCGGCGAGATCGCCGCGGAGCTGGCCGCGCTGGCGGCCAGGGCGCGGGAGGGGAAGCTCGCCCCCGCCGACCTGCAGGGCGGCACCTTCACCATCTCGAGCCTGGGCGGGATCGGCGGCACCGCCTTCACGCCCATCGTGAATGCGCCCGAGGTGGCCATCCTGGGCGTCTCGCGGGCGTCGACGAAGCCGGTCTGGGACGGGAAGGCCTTCGTCCCGCGGCTCCTCCTGCCGCTCTCGCTGTCCTACGACCACCGCGTCGTCGACGGAGCCGCGGGGGCGCGCTTCGTCACCCACCTGGCGGCGCTGCTGCGCGACCTCCGGCGGACGATCCTGTAGGCGCTAGCCGGCGAGGGCGATGGCGGCGTCGAGGCGGGCCAGGCTCTCCTCCCGGCCCAGCGCCAGCACCACGTCGTAGATGCTCGGGGAGGCCGTTCCGCCGGTGAGCGCCACGCGGACCGGCTGGGCGACCTTGCCGAGACCGAGCCCCCGACCCTCGGCCACGCCCTGGAAGAGCCGCTCGAGGCGGGCGACGTCGGGCGACCCCATCTCCGCGATCCCGTCGCGCACGGCCCGGAGCAGCGGACCCGACGCCGGGACCAGGAACCTGGCCCGGGCCCCGGGGTCGAGGCGGATGGGCTCGTAGAAGTACCGGAACTGCCCGGCCACCTCGGCGAGCGTCCTGGCCCGCTCGCGCGCCATGGCGGCGATGCGGCGGAGCTTGGCGTCGTCCTCGGCCGGAAGCCCGGCCGCCCGGAAGAAGGGGAGGGCGGCGCGCGCCAGCGCGGCGTCGTCGAGGGCCCGCAGCCACTCGTGGTTCACCCAGAGCATCTTGTCGGGGTTGAAGACGCCGGCGGTGGCGCCCACGTCCTCGAAGTCGAAGAGCCGCACGAGCTCCTCGAGCGAGAAGATCTCCTGGTCTCCGTGGGACCACCCGATGCGGGCCAGGTAGTTCACCACCGCCCCCGGGAGGTAGCCCATGTCGCGGTAGGCGGTGACGCTGGTGGCGCCGTGGCGCTTGGAGAGCCGGGTCCTGTCGGCCCCCAGGATCATGGGCAGGTGGGCGAAGGCCGGCGGCTCGGCCCCCAGGGCCTGGTACATCAGGATCTGCCGGGCGGTGTTGTTCACGTGGTCGTCGCCGCGGGCGACGAGCGTGATCCCCATGGTGATGTCGTCGACCAGCGCGCCGAAGTTGTAGAGCGGGATCCCGTCGCCGCGCAGGATGACCTCGTCCTGGAGCGTCTCGTGGGGCGTGGTGATGGGCCCCTTCACCATGTCCCGGTAGGTGGTGGCGCCGGCCTCCGGCATCCGGAAGCGGACGACGTGGCGCCGCGAGGGGTCGTAGGGCTTCTCGCGGCAGGTGCCGGGGTAGCGGAACTGCCGCTTCTCCGCCTCCGCGAGCCGGCGCCCGGCCTCCAGCTCCTCCTTGGTGCAGTAGCAGGCGAAGGCCCTTCCCCCGCGGACCAGCCGCTCGGCGTGGGCGCGGTAGATCTCGAGCCGCTGCGTCTGGAAGTAGGGGCCGTGCGGCCCGCCCACCTCCGGTCCCTCGTCCCAGTCCAGGCCGAGCCAGCGCATGCCCTCGAGGATGGCGCGCACCGCCTCCTCGGTGGAGCGCTCCCGGTCCGTGTCCTCGACGCGCAGGACGAAGGTGCCGCCGGTCCGGCGCGCCCAGAGCCAGTTGAAGAGCGCGGTCCGGGCGCCGCCGATGTGGAGGTAGCCCGTGGGCGAAGGTGCGAATCGCAGCCGCGGCGGTGACATGGCGGCGGGAAGCTAGCACGAACCGGCCCGAAATGACCGTCGCGCGCCGGCCGGCGCCGTGGAAGAATCCTGGGATGCGCCGCCAGCTCGCCGCCGCCCTCGCCCTCCTCGCCGCCGCGCCGGCGGGCGCCGGGACCGCAGTCGAGGCGACGGTGGAGGATCTGGCGCGCGCCGCCGACGCCGTGGTGCGCGGCACGGTGGTCCGGCGCGAGTCGCGGGTCACGCCCGACGGCCTCCGCATCTACACCTTCGTCGACCTCCGGGTGGACGCCGCCTGGAAGGGGAGCCCGCCCGCCGCGGTGACGGTGCGGACGCCGGGCGGCGAGGTGGGCCGCTTCGGCCAGCGCGTCGACGGCGCGGCCGCCTTCGCCGACGGCGAGGAGGTGGTGGTCTTCCTCTCGCGCGCCGGCGACGTCTGGCAGGTCGCGGGTCTCGCCCAGGGCAAGTTCGCGGTGGTGGGCTCCCAGGCGCGGCCCGACCTCGCGGGCCTCCGGCGCCTCCCGCGCGCCGCGCCGCCGGGGGAGCGGGTGGCCGGGCCGATGTCGCTCGAGGAGCTGGAGCGCCGCGTCCGGGGCGCCCGGTGAGGGCCGGCGGCGGCGCCGCGCTCGCGCTGCTCCTCGCCGCCGGTCCAGCGGCCGCCTTCCAGCGTTCCGCGGACCCCGGCGGCCTGTGCCTGTGGTGGGGAACGCGCACCGTGACCTGGGCGCTCTCGACGAAGCGCACGCCATCCGGCTGCGCCACCTTTGCCGGCGCGCGGGCCCTGGTGCAGCAGGCCTTCGCCCAGTGGAGCCACGCGGTCAAGCCCGGCGAGGCGAGCCCGTGCACCGACTTCGCCTTCGTGGAGTGCGACGCCACGTCGAGCTTCGCGGTGGGGCGCGACGGGCAGAACGTCGTCGTCTTTCGCTCCCGGAGCTGCGACGACGCGAGCCTGGTGCCGGCCGGCGACGCCTGCCACACCAGCGGCGGGTGCGCCAACAAGTACGACTGCTGGGAGAGCGACCCGGCCCACGGCAGCGGCACGCTGGCCCTCACCTGGACCTCCTACGACACCGCCACGGGCCAGATCCTGGACGCCGACATCGAGCTGCAGGACTGGAACGACTCCACGGCGACGCCGGGTGGCTGGTACTACACCTGCGCCCCCGCGAGCTGGAGCGCGGCGGCGACGGCGTGCACCGGGGCGCTTCCCTACGGGACGGGCTGCGCCTACATCGACGTCGGCAACACGCTGACGCACGAGTCGGGGCACGTCCTGGGCCTGGATCACCCCTGCGTCGCCGGCGCCCCCTGCGTCGACCCCAACGCCACGATGGCGGCGACCGCCAGCGTCGGCGAGGTCTCGAAGCGGACGCTGACCCTCGATGACGTGAACGGCGTCTGCGCCATCTACCCGTCGGGCCAGCCGACCTCGACCTGCCTGGCCCGGCCGCCGGCCTCGGTGTCGCCGACGGGAAGCGAGTGCCCGCATCCAAGTTCCCACTCGGGCTGCGGCTGCGGCGGGGGGCCGGGGTCGCTCGGCGCGCTGGGGCCGGTTCTCTGGTACCTGGCGCGCCGGCGCCGTCAGGCGATGACCGCGCCGGCGTACCCCACCACGCTGGAGTCGTCGCCGGTGACGTCGCCGCTCGTCCGGTAGAGCACCAGCGCGCCCGCCGAGGCGCCGAGCTCCCGCGCCGCCGCCAGCATCACCGTGGCCGGCACGTAGCCGCACATGGAGATGTCCTCGCGCTCCACGACCTCGTGGAGGCCGCGGTCGTCCAGGGCCTCGACGCGCTCCAGGGCCATCCGGTCCTTGCGGCGCGCCACCTCGGCGGGGACGTAGTGGCTCATGTCGCTCGAGGCCACCAGGAGCGCGCCGTGGGCCCGGGCCGCGGCGGCCACGGCCCGGCCCAGCGAGCGGCAGCGGGCGAGGGACAGGGGGCCGAGGCACAGCGCCGCGATGGAGGCGTCGGGGCGGACCGCCTGGAGGAAGGGGAGCTGGACCTCGAGGGCGTGCTCGCGGCGGTGGGCCTCGGGGTCGGCCTCGACCGCTCCCGAGGCGAGGAGGTCGCGGGTCAGGGCCTCGTCCACCGGCAGGGCCCCGAGCGGCGTGCGCCAGCTGCCGTCGGGCCAGAGCGCGATCCGCGCGCCCAGGCCGGTGTGGTTCGGGCAGAGGAGGACGACGCGCGCCGGCACCGCCACCCGGGCCCAGGTCGCGCCCGCCACCTTGCCGGAGAACTGGTAGCCGGCGTGCGGCGAGAGGATGCCGGCGGCGGGGCGAGGCGGCGCCTCGCGCGCGCCGAGCAGCGCCTCGACCTCGGCGCGCAGGCGCGCCGGCTCGGCCGGGTAGAAGCGGCCCGCGACCCAAGGCTCGCGGTCCATGGGTGGCTAGTATAAGGTCGGTGCGATGGTCCGGAAGAGGGTCCTGATCGTCGACGACTCGATGGCCGTCGTGGACGCGCTCACGGCGGCCTTCCAGGAGGCCGGGTACGACTCGGCCTACGCCGTCGACGGCGAGGACGTCTTCCGGAAGATGGCGACGCTCGACCCGGCCGCGGTGATGCTCGACATCTACATGCCCAAGATCAACGGCGCGGACGTCTGCCGGCTGGTGAAGGCCCATCCGCACTGGAAGAAGACCTGGCTCGTCATCATGAGCGCGCGCATCGCCGACGCGGAGATCGAGACCTACCGGCGCATCGGGGCGAACGAGATCCTGAAGAAGCCCTTCGACCCCTCGGTCGGGGTGCAGGCGGTGGCGAAGGGCATCGGGCCGGGCGCGCCCGGCGCCGCGTAGCTCAGGGGCAGGCCGCCGGGGGCGTGGCGCAGTCCCCGGCCACCGCGGCGACCTCGAACGGCAGCTTCGCGGACTTCTGCACGCTGGGGCTTCCCGGGTTCCAGACCGAGACGCAGTAGTCGCCGGGCACCACGCCGCTGGTGTCGAGCGAGACCAGGATGCTCGAGGCGCTCTGCACGGTCACCGTCGTTCCGGCGAGCGTCGACAGGTCCACGTCGGGGACCAGGGGCGAGGAGGCGTGGACCGCCGACTGGCCGGGGGCGAAGTTCGTTCCGGAGAGCGTCACCGCCGTCGGCGTCGCGGACTGGACGGCGCAGTTCCCGCCGCCCGCCACCGCGACCGAGGAGAGCGTCGGGGCGCCGGGCGTCACCGCGAACGCCAGGCCGTTGGAGAAGCCGGCGCCGGGGTTCTGCGCCCGGAGCACGTAGTTCCCGGCCTCCCAGCCGGTGAGGTTCACGCTGGCGGAGAGCGACGTGGAGGTGACGCTCCCCGGGGTGAGGACCGTCGGCGCGCCGATGCCGGAGAGCTCGAGCGAGATGCCGGCCACGAAGTTCGAACCGGTCACCGCCAGCGACTGCGTCGTCCCCTGCCGCCCGCCGGCCGGGGTCACCGAGACGAGGACGGCGACGTTGTCCTGGACCTGGAAGGGGAAGGCGGCGGTGTCGCCGAGCGGACAGGAGACGTGCCCGTACCAGGTGCCCGGCGATCCGGTCATGTCGGCGGTGCCGCGGACGCTGGAGGGCGAGAGCACCGCCGTCGAGGAGACCGCGGTCCAGACCCCGCCGCCTCCCGGCTTCTGGAGCTCCACCGCGCAGGCGCCGTCGAAGCCGGACCCGGTGAAGTCCAGGAGGACCCCGGTGTCCCCGATCCGGGGCGTGGCCGGCGTGAGCGCGAGGCCGGTGGCGGTGGGGGCGGTGGGGTTCACGGTGAAGGGGAGGGTGCCCGAGACGTGGGAGGCGTCGGCGAAGACGCGGACCTCGTAGGCGCCGGGGAGGTCGCCGGCCAGCGCGAGGTCGGCCTGGAGCCGCGTCGGCGCCACGTAGGTGGTGACGAGCGACCGGTAGGTCCCCCCCTGGCCGAACTGCGCCGCGCAGCCGGGCGTGAAGCCGGTGCCGGTGAGGAGCAGGCGCGGGACGTCGCCGGGCTGGCCGGCGCTGGGGCTCACGGAGACGAGGGTCGGGGTGGAGGCGGTGACCTCGAAGGGGAGGGCCGCGGAGCGCACGCCGCCCTCGTTCTGGACGAGGATCTGGACGGTGCCCACCGGGACGAGGCGCAGGTCGAGGTCGCAGGAGAGCGAGCCCGCCCCCGCCACCGTCGGGAGGCCGGCGTCGGGCTGCCCGGCGACCTGGAGAATGCAGACCGAGAAGGCCGTGAAGCCGCTCCCCGAGACCGCCACGGTGAGCTGGGTCCCCGCCAGCGCCGAGGGGGGCGAGATCGAGGTGATCGCGGGCGTGGGGGTGACGACGTCGACGGAGTAGAGGTTCGAGACCACGCGGTCGGGGTTCACGACGCGGAGCGTGAGCTTCCCCGTGGGCGCGCCCGCCAGGCTCACCTGCGCGCTGAGCTGCGCCCCGGAGCCCGAGGTGGCGACCTCGGCCGGGGCGAGGACCCCGGCCAGCCGCAGCGTCGCCCCGGCCTGGAAGCGGTCGCCGTCGAGCGTGAAGGTGGGCGAGGTGCCGGAGGCGACCGGCGCCGGCGCGGCGGACCGGAGGAAGGGCGCCACCGGCGAGCCGGGGCCGCAGACGGTGTCGACGCAGACCTCGCCGCCGGCGCAGGCGTGGGCGCAGGTGCCGCAGTGGGCGGCGTCGAACTTCACGTCGACGCAGGCCGAGGTGCCGCAGGACTCGCAGGGCGTGCCGTCCGGGTTGGTGGGCGCCTTCTTCGACCCGCCGCAGGCGGAGAGCAGGCCCGCCGCGGCCAGCGCCGCGAGCGGGAGGGCGAGGGCGCGAAAGGAGGGGCGCCGCCGCCGGAGGCGCAGGGGCGCCAGGAGGGCGAGGAGGAGGGCCGCCGGCCCGGCCTCGCCCAGGCCGCCGCCGCAGCCGCAGCCGGACTTCCCGCCCGAGGTCTGCCTCGGCGGCTGGCCGTCGCCGCTGAGGTTGTTCGAGGCGAAGCACTGGCCGCGGATGCACTGGCCGGCGGGGCAGGTGACGCCGGCGCAGGGGTCGTCGACGCACAGGCCGCCGGTGCACACCTGGCTGGCGCCGCAGCCCTGCCCGGCGCAGGGGTCGGGGACGCAGGTGCCTCCCTGGCAGATCTCCCCGGCGCCGCAGGTCTTCCCGGAACAGGGCTCGACGATGCAGAAGCCGTCGGTGTCGCAGCGCTCGCCGACGGCGCAGGAGACGAAGGCGCAGGCCTGGACGCAGTCCCCGCCGCGGCAGAAGGTGCCGGCCGGGCAGCTCAGGCCGGCGCACGGGTCCGCCGCGCAGGTCCCGCCGCGGCACAGCTCGCCGGCCGGACAGCCGGACGCGTGGCAGCCGCCGCCGGTGCAGGTGCCGCCGGAGCAGAAGCTGCCGGGCGCGCAGCTCTTGCCGGCGCAGGGGTCGGCGCAGGCCCCCCCCTGGCACACCTGGCCGGTGGGGCAGGGGCCGGTCGGGCACGGCGCCGGCTCGCAGCTCGTGGCGTTGCACACGTAGCCCGGGCCGCAGCTCGACTCGGGCGTCCCGCAGGAGGGGAAGGTGCAGACGCCGTTCAGGCAGGCGAGGCCGGGGTTGCAGGCGGCGCCGGCGTCGGGCGCGCCGTCGCAGTCGTCGTCGAGGCCGTTGCAGAGCTCCTGCGCGGGAATGACCTGCCCGGAGCAGCTGCCGCTCCACTGCCCGGCGGCGCAGCTCTCGACGCCGTCCCGGCACACGCCCACGCCGCGCGTCGCCGGCGCGCCCGTGTAGCAGGGCCGGGTGGCTCCGGCGGCGCACTGGTCGCAGGCGCCGCCGTCGTCGACGGTCCCGTTGCAGTCGTCGTCGACCCCGTTGCAGGTCTCGGCCGAGGGCTTCACCTCGCCGGTGCAGGCGCCCCAGGCGCCGATGCCGGCGGGCTGGCCCGCGACCTGGGAGCAGCTCTGCTCGCCGGCGCGGCAGGCGCCGATTCCCGCGGTTCCGGCGGGCCCGGAGTAGCAGGGCTGGCTCGTGCCGGGGACGCAGGCGCAGTTCTCGTCCACCTGGCCGTCGCAGTTGTCGTCGGCGCCCGAGGGCTCGCAGATCTCGAAGCCCGGGAGCCGCTCGCCGGCGCAGCCCCAGGTGCCGCTGCTGCACGTCCAGGCTCCGTCGCGGCACACGCCCACGCCGCGGGTGTCCGCCGGGCCGGTGTAGCAGGCGGCGACGCCGCCCGGCGGCGGCACGGCGTCGTCGGCGGTCCCGTTGCAGTCGTCGTCGAGCCCGTTGCAGACCTCGGCCGCCGGCGTCACCTCGCCGGTGCAGGCGCCGAACGCCCCGGCGACGCAGGTCTGCGTGCCCGGCCGGCAGGTGCCGGCGCAGGTGAAGCCGCCGCCGGACGGGGTGCAGCCGCTGCCCGCCGAGTAGCAGCTGCGCGGCGCGATGCCGTCGTCGACGACGCCGTTGCAGTCGTCGTCG
>DATBLK010000076.1:0-13911 GCA_036555405.1 Anaeromyxobacteraceae bacterium | reverse complement strand
CACCTTCTTCACCGACCGGGACGGCAAGTACCAGCTCCTGGCCCTCTCGGAGAGCGCCTTCGACCCGCTCTCTCGCACCACGCGCTTCATGCTCACCGAGGAGGCCCACCACATGTTCGTGGGCGAGAGCGGCGTGCAGCGCGTCGTCGACCGCACCGCCCAGCTCATGCGCGAGCGCGGGGTCGACCACCCCGACGACGTGCGCCGGCTCGGCGCCATCGACCTCCCCACCGTGCAGCGCTACCTGAACCTCTGGTACTCGGTGAGCCTCGACCTGTTCGGCGGCGAGGTCTCGTCCAACGCCGCGAGCTTCTTCGCCTCGGGCCTGAAAGGCCGCGCCAAGGAGACCGAGTACCCGGACCACCTGGCCCTCGCCGGCACCTACGCCGTGGAGCGGGTGAAGGACGGCGCGCTGGTGCGCGAGGAGGTGCCGCTGCGCAACGCCATGAACGAGGTGCTGCGCGACGAGTACGTGGAGGACTGCCAGCGCGGCGTCGACCGCTGGAACAGGACCATCGCCGCACACGGGATTCCCTTCCGGCTCCGGCTCCCGAGCCGCCGCTTTCACCGGCGCATCGGGGTCCACGCCGGGACCTTCTCCGACCCGGACGGCGGCATCCTCGGCGAGGAGCAGTGGGGCGCGCGACGCGGCGAATGGCTCCCGAGCGAGGCCGACCTGGCCTTCGTCCGGAGCCTCATGGCGAAGCCCATCTACGACCCCAAGCAGATGGCGGGCTGGATCGGCGCGCCCAGGCAGGGGGTCAAGGGCCAGCCCGCCGACTTCGAGTACGTGCGCCGCGGCGAGGCCTGAGACCGTGGCGGGTCGGCGCCGGGCGGTTTCGCGCGCCCGATCGCCCCGGCTTTCAGGCCTTGGCCGGCCTGGGCCGGGCCACGCGGGTCGCGCGCCGCCGCGAGGCGAACACCCGGGCGACGAGGGCCCGGATCCTGCCGGGACCGCGCGGAGGCACCGCCTCCGGCTCCAGTTCCCTCGCGAGCCGCTCGATCTCCTGCTCCACCCGCTTGCGCTCGGCGAGGCGCCGGGCCAGCGCCGCCATCCGCACCGCGCGCACGTCCGCCTCCGGCTGCGCGTCCGGTGAGGCGCCCCTGCGTGCCTGTGCCGACCTGCTCATCGTTCCACTTCCCCCGCGCACCCGTGGGCGCGAGCGAATGACTAGGCCCGGGTCCTGCAGCTGGCAATCCGTCGAAGCGACGATCGGGTACTCCCATCATGGCCCATCGGCCTCGGCGCGCAAGGTGGGACGACCCACCAGGGATCGCCGCCGCGCCGGGGCACACGTTCGACCACAGACGCGGGGGAGGTAGGCGCGCCGGGACGCCCGGATCGCGGTCGAGGAGCGCCGCGGCGCCGACTGCGGCAGCGGCAGGGCCTACTCCCGCTCCTCCGCATCGGCATCGGTCTTCATCAGCTCCCCCATCACCACGGTCGCGTACGAGCCCGCCGGCAGCTCGAAGCGCGCCAGGTACCCGTCCGCCAGCGGCTCGAGCTCGATCCGCACCGGCAGCCGCGCCGGCCGCCGCGTTCCCTCGGCCTCGCCGCCGCCCCGCCGCAGGTCCTCGAGGCCCACCCCCTCGGCGGCGAGGACCCGCGCCTCGCGCGCAGCCGCCTCGCCGCTCGCCGGCATCATGCGGTGGCCGTACACCGGGCCGGCGGGGGTCACCTCGAGCCGGGCGACGCGGGAGCCGTCGGCGGCGGGGTCGCGGCAGACGAAGAGGCCTCCGGTGTCGAGCTTCTTCAGGACCTCGCCCTCCACCGCCGTCGCGAACAGGCCGTCGCGCATCCGCTCCGCCAGCCAGGTGTTGAAGGCGCGCGCCTGCCAGGCGGAGAGGCAGAGCCGGCGCAGGAAGCGGTCGCGCGCCGCGCGGCGCACCTCGGGGTCGCCGCGCTCGCCCCGCAGCAGCCCCCGGCCCACGTCGGCGTTCCGGCCGGCGGCGCCGAAGCGCTGCGGCCCGAAGAAGTTGGCGAGGCCGCGGGAAGCGAGCGCCTCGGCGCAGGCGCGGGCGCGGGAGAGGTCCCCGCCGCGAACCGCCAGGGCGAAGCGGTTGCCGCGGGCGTGGCCGGGCCGGAGCTTGTTGCCGTGGCGCGAGGCGGCGAGCACGCGGACGCCTTCGCCGGCGAGCGCGGCCGGGTCGGGGTCGCGCGCGCAGGGAAAGCTCATCCACTGCACGGTCACCGCGGCCCGGTCCTTGAGCCCCGCGCAGCCGGCCTCGCGCTCCGGGACGCCGACCGCCCGGGCCAGGGAGCCGAGGACCTCGCGCGTGGTCCGCCCGCGCTTCTCCACCAGGAGCCAGAGGTGCGGCCCCGCTCCCGAGGGCGCGTAGGCGGGGATCTCCTCCACGCGGAAGTCCTCGGGGGTCGACCGGAGGCGCCCTCCCGAGCCGGCCAGGTCCCCGGTGACGAGGGGGACCGTCAGCGCGGCTCCCCGATGGCCTCGAGGCGCCGCTTCACCTCTGCGGACAGCGCCTCGTCGGCGCCGCGGTCGAGCCGCTCGCCGGCGGCGAACAGGAGGAAGAAGAGGAGCTCGCGCATCCCCTCGAAGAGGCCGTGGGCGACGTCGACGTCCCCGGCGGCGCCCTGGAGCTGCGCGGCGTTCGCCAGGAGCCGCTCGGCGTCGAGCGTCGCGTCGCGGGCAGGCGCCAGCCCCTTCCACAGGGGCGCGAAGCGGCCGGCGGCGTCGGCGAGGAAGGTCCGCTCGGCGGCCAGGAAGGGGTCGAGCGCGCGCGCGGCCGCCACGTGCACCGCCACCTCGCGGTAGACGGCGTTCATCTCCCGGACCAGGGCGGCGAGCCGCTCCCGCGGCAGCCCTCGCCGGGCCGCCGGCGTGGCGGCTGCCTGGTCCGCCACCTCGAGGTAGCCGATCTCGGTGAGGTGGTAGAGGACCTTGGTGGCGTCGAACTCCGACAGGTGGCTCTCGCGCGCCAGGTCGGCGACGGTGCGGCGGCCGTCGGCGAGCGCCAGGAGCTGCTGCTCCAGCGGCTGGAGGGCGACGGGCCGGCGCGGCTCGCGGCGCCGGAGGTAGACCTGCGGCCCGGGAATGCGGGACCGGAACAGGCCCATCTCGTCGATCCGCCGGATGCCGTCCATCAGGAGCTGCTGCGTGTTCACGCCCAGGGGCATGCCCGGGAGCTCCAGGTCGCTCTGGTCGACGAGCGCGAACACCCCCTCGCGCGCCGTGAGGATGCCGTGGAACACCGAGGTGACCTGCTCGCGGAAGCACTTCCACAGGTCGGACGTCGAGACGAAGCCCTTCTCCACCAGCACCTTGCCGAGGTGGCGGCCGTTCCCGGCCGCCAGGGCCTCGTCGAGCTGCGCCGGCCCCAGGTAGCCGAGGCGGAGCGCCACCTCGCCGATGCGCTCGCCGCGCGCCTCGGAATGCGCCCCCCGGACCTCGCCTTCGCGGAGGGCCACGGCCCGATCGACGCCGCCCGCCGAGACCGTGAGCGTGCCGCCGAGCCGCGCGGTGTGGAGGAAGCCCAGGAAGTCGGCGATGGGGAAGGCCGAGAGGTCGCCGGCCAGGACGCAGCGCGGACCCTCGAGCGCCCCCCCGGCCGCCGGAGAGCGGCGGGCGACGAGGAGGTCCGGGGCCGAGGGCAGGAGGAGGAAGCGCCCGGCGCGGTCGGCCAGCGCACGCCGCGTCTCGTCGCCTCGGGGGACGAGGCGGCCGTGGGCGTCGAGCTCGAAGGGCAGGGTCACGCGCTTTCCTCAGTCTTTCGCCCAGCCGCCCCGCTTCGCCCACTCCTCCTCGTCCTCCAGCGTGAACTCGAGCCCGGCGGCGGTGACGTCGGGGATCACGAGCCGGCGGCCGTTCAGGAAGAAGCTGGGCGTGCCGCGGATGCCGGCGGCGCGGCCCTCGGCCTGCGAGGCGGCGACGCGCGCCCGGAGCGCGGAGGACTCGAGCGCCGCGCGCAGCGCCACCGGGTCGCCGCCGAGCTTGCGGGCCCGGTCGGCCAGGTCGCCGTCGGAGAGGGCCACCGGGTTCCCGAAGAGGAGGTCGGACATCTTCCAGTAGAGGCCGGCGTCGCGGGCCCACTCCGCGGCCAGCGCCGCCTCCTGGGCGCGCGGGTGCCCGGCGATGGGGTAGGGCTTCTGGAAGAGGCGCACCCGCGCGGCGTGGGCGCGGACGAAGCCCTCGACCACCGGCCGCAGCGCCTGGCAGTGGGGGCAGGTGAAGTCGGTGAAGGCCACCAGGGCCACCGGCGCCGCCGCCTCGCCCAGGGGCGGGCCGAAGGCGGCGAGGTCGAGGGCGGCGCGGCGCGGCCGCTCGAAGGAGCCGTAGTACTCGGAGAGGAGCCGCAGGATCTCACCCCCCTGCAGGCCGGAGGCGGCGAGCCGCGCCGCCAGCCGCGCCATCCGCGGCGCGTGCTTGCACTGCGCGTGGGTGTGGAGGCACTGCGACAGCGTGTGAGGGCAGCCGCAGTAGCAGAACTCCTCCGCGGCCACGGCGGCGAGCACCTGGCGCTGCGCCGCCGAGAGCGCCTCGAGGTCCACGCCGGGGAGGAGGTCGGCGGCGTCGGCGGCGGCGCGGGGGGGGCCGGCGAGCGGGGCCGCGATCCCGAGGGCGAGCAGGGCGGCGGCGAGGGTCGGGGCGAGAATGCGCATCAGGGGGATGGGGACCCGGCGCCCGGGCCGCGGCCGCGGATTGTAGGAGGCGCGCCGCAGGTCGCGCAACGAGGCGCCCGCTCCGGCGTTCCTGTATTAGACTCCCCGGCTCGCGGAAAGGAGACCCCACCATGCGCTCCGCCATCCTGGCCCTGGCCCTCCTCGCCGCCCCGGCGGCGCGCGCCGAGGTCGCGTACCGGCTGCTCGGGAACGACGCCGACGGCCCGGCGGCCCGGCTCGAGCTCCCGGCCCTGGGGGTCGGGCTCGCCGACCCGGCCGCTCGCTGGCCGGTCGACCTGGCGCGCGACCGCGGCGGCGGCCGGGGCGGAGGCCGGGCGGAGCCGGCGCTGGCGCTCTTGCTCGGCATCATCCCCGGCTTCGGCATCGGGCACCTGGTGGCCGGATCGCCGCGCTGGGTCACCTGGCTCGTCGTGGACATCGTCATCGCCTTCGTGGCCTGGGGGCCGTTCTGGTACTGGCCCGCCCGGCCCGGGTACTTCCCGTTCCTGAACCTCCTCGTCCTGGTGGAGCGGATCTTCGAGGGGCTCAGCGCCTACGAGGCGGCGGGCGGCCACCGGGTGTTCCGGCTCGACCAGCCCTTCGCCCAGGGTCCGCCGCCGCCGGCCCTTGCGGCGCTTCCGGTGGGGCTCCGCCCCGGCGCGAGCTGGTAGGGCAGGCCCGGTGGCGCGGCGGCCGGCGGCGCGATAGGAGAGCGCCGTGCGCAGCCCCCCCATGGAGCGCGGCGCCGTCCGCAAGGAACCGGGCGGCAAGCTCGGCGTGGCCCTCGTCTACCCCAACGCCTGGCGGCTGGGGATGGCGAACCTGGGCCTGCACGCCGTCTACCGCCTCTGGAACGACCACCCGCGCGTCGCCTGCGAGCGGGTCTTCCTCCCGGAGGGCCCGGGCGAGCCGCGCTCGGTGGAGTCGGGGCGCCCGCTCCGCGACTTCGACGTGGTGGCCTTCACGCTCTCCTTCGAGGAGGACGACCTCCACGTCCTCGGGATCCTCGACCGGGCCGGCATCCCCCTGCGCGCCGAGAGCCGCTCCCGGCGCCACCCGATCGTCGTCGGCGGGGGGGTGCTGGTGCAGATGAACCCCGAGCCGCTGGCGCCGTTCTTCGACGCCTTCCTGGTCGGGGAAGGGGAGGAGCTCTGCGGCCCGTTCGCCGACCTCCTCCTCGGGCTCGCGGGGGCGGAGCGGGAGGTGGTGCTCGACGCCGTCGCCGCCCTGCCCGGCGGCTACGTCCCCTCGCGCCACGAGGTCGGGTACGCCGACACCCGCTCCGGCTCCGGCTGGGTGACGCACCGGGAGGCGCGGCGCGGCGCGCCGGAGCGCGTCCGGAGGCGCTGGGTCGCCGACCTGCGCAAGGTGGCGACGAGCCGCGTCGTCGACACGCCCGGGGCTCAGTTCGGCGACCTCTTCCTGACCGAGGTGGCCCGCGGCTGCCTCTGGGGCTGCCGCTTCTGCGCCGCCGGCTTCGTGCAGCGGCCCTACCGCGAGGTGGACCTCGAGACGCTCCGGGCCGAGGCGGCGAAGGGCATCGCCCGCGGCCAGCGCGTGGGGCTCGTCGGACCGGACACCAGCGACCACACCGGCCTCGACGCGCTCACCTGCTTCATCGGCGAGCAGGGCGGGTCCTTCAGCCCCTCGTCCCTGCGCGTCGACGCCATCACCCCGGCGCTCTCGGCGCGGATGGCGGCCGGCGGCGAGCGCTCCGTCACCATCGCCCCGGAGGCCGGCACCGAGCGCCTCCGGCGCGTCGTCAACAAGGACTTCACCGACGACCAGGTCGTCCAGGCGGCGCGGAACGCCCTCGGCGCCGGGATGCGCCACGTGAAGATGTACTTCCTCTGCGGGCTCCCGGCCGAGACCGAGGACGACGTCCTGGGGATGGCGCGGATCGCCCTCCGCATCCGCGAGGAGGTCATGCTTCCGCGGGCCCGGGAGGTCGGCGCCATGGGGCGCCTCTCGCTGTCGGTGAATCCCTTCGTCCCCAAGCCCTGGACACCGTTCCAGTGGGCGGGGATGGACGGCGAGGAGGCGCTGGCCGGGAAGCGCCGGATGCTGGAGCGGGAGCTCCGGCCCCACGGCGTCGAGGTGGACTTCTTCTCCCCGCGCGAGGCCTTCTGGCAGACCTTGCTCTCGCGCGGCGACCGGCGCGTCGCCGACCTCCTCGAGGCGGCCCACCGCGGCGGGGGCGACCTGCGCCGCGCGCTCGGCTCCTGGCCGCACGACCCGGCCTTCTTCGTCCACCGCCGGGCGGGCCTGGACGAGGCGCTCCCCTGGGACTTCATCGACCAGGGGCTCGACAAGCCCTTCCTGGCGCGGGAGTGGAAGCGGGGCCTCGGCGCCAGGATCACGCCGAAGTGCCAGGTGGAGAGCTGCCGCGCCTGCGGCCAGGACTGCGCCGACCACCCGGAGCTGGCGCCGCCGCGCGACGCCGCCCTGGCTGGCTTCTGATCAGTTGTTGGCCCCGGCGACCCCGACCACGTTCTCCGCGGTCTTCTCCCCGCCGAAGACCGAGTAGGTGGTGCCCACCTTCCAGTCGACGACGTTGGTGCCGCCGGCGGTGGTTCCGCCGGTGATGGTGACGAACGTGGCGAGGCCGCAGGAGTAGACGGGGATGGAGGGCTTCATCAGGCAGGGCAGGGTGGCGCCCGACGCCAGGCAGCGGTCGGAGCAGTTGACCCCGTTCCTGTCGCAGACCTGGTAGCGGAAGAAGAGGCCGAGGTCGTCCGCGTAGGCCGGGCGGCCGCCGTAGGTCGCGGTCACCAGGCTCCCGGGCTCGACCGCCACCGCGTAGCTGGTGGATTCGGCAAGCTGGTTCAGGTTCAGGTCGCTCGCCACGACGAAGAGCACCTGCGACGTCGCCGGAACCGGCGGCGGCCCGACCTGCTGGGCGTTCACAGCAAACGAGGCCGCCGCCGTCGCGGTGCAGGCGGAGGCGAGCGAGTTGGCCCAGCGCGTCCCCAGGAAAGGTGGAGCCGCGGGGAAGGGGCCGGCCGGAGCCCCGGTGTACACCACGCGCGTCTCGGTCCAGATCTTTGTCGCCGCGTCCCAGGTGCCGTTCGCCGGGTCGTAGAGGCCGTTCCCGTTCACGTCGAGGAACCACTCGCCGACCTGGTGCTGGCCGTCGTCGTTCTCGTCGACGAAGGGCTCGCCCAGGTCGATGAAGGGCTCCCCTGCGTCGTAGACGCCGTTGCCGTTGAGGTCGTCGAACGCCTCCTCGCCGTCGGCGATGGCGGCGAGGGTCACCAGGCCGTTCCGCGGGTGGTGAACGGTCCAGCCACAGAGGTCGGAGGGGTCGCTCACCTGCGGCTCGCCCGGGTCGGGGGAGACGTTGGCGGGGAGGCCGGCGCCGAGCGTCTCGAAGATCTGCCTGGCGACCCCCAGGTTCGACTGGGAGGCCGGGTCCTTCGTCGGGTCGTAGGCCGGCGTGGTGCTCACCTGCCCCACCGCCGCCGCCTCCGACACGAAGGTCACCTGGGTGGAGGTGCCTAGGAGGTTGTTGAAGCGGTCCTTGAGCCGGGCCTCGCAGGTGATCTGGGCGTCGACGAGGGAGGTGTGGCAGTCGGTCTCGGCCAGCGCCGGTACGTTGCGGGGGCTGCAGACGATCGAGAGGTTCCCGCCGCTGGCCCGCGCCCCGATGACGGCCACGTTGGGGACGTTGAAGGTGCGGGTCTGGCCGCCGGCGGTGGCCGAGACCGACACCGACAGCGTTCCGGCCAGCGTGCCGGAGAAGAGGTTGAAGCCGGCGACCCCCGAGGCGTCGGTGACCCCCAGGAAGCCGACGCAGCCCGCCGCGGCCACGCAGGTGGCGGTGTCGGGGGTCGGCGGCGCCGACAGCGCCGAGCCGCCCAGCCGCTGGTGCTCGAAGCGCACCGCCAGCCCGTCGGGGTACGAGAGCCCGGCGTCGTCCTGCACCGCCACTGTGACGAGGTTGATCTCCCGGTAACCCGAGCCGCGCACGCCCATCACCGGGTAGGCGATCGGGGCGCCGAGGACGATCTGGCCGAGGGCCGGCATGGTGACGATGGCGCTCTGCGAGATCACCGGGACCGCGGTGAGCGACGCGGTGACGGCGGCGGCGCCGGCGGTGGCGCTGGCGGTGAAGGTCACGGTGGCGGTCCCGTCGGCCCCGGTGGTGGCGGACGCGGCCGAGAGGCTCCCCAGGGTCGTCGCCAGCGCGATGCCCACGCCCGCCTGCGGCGCGCCGTCCTTCGTGACCCGGAGGACCACCGGCGTCGTCGCCGCGCCGTTCGCGGGGAGCCGGGTGCGCGCCGGGGTCACCTCCAGCGCGGTGCCGGACGAGACGTCGGTGCAGGCGCCGGCCTGGCAGAGGAAGGTCGGCGACCCCGCCTTGCACGCCTGCCCGTCGCAGGCGGGGCGGTCGACGCAGTCGATCTTGGTGCTGCAGTCGTTGTCGATGCCGTCCGAGCAGCTCGTCTCCGTGATCGCGCCGGCCGGGCTCGGGGTGCAGGCCGGCGCGACGCACGCCGACGGGGTCCCGGCGGAGCAGGTGCCGGAGCCGCCGGCGCCGGTGGTGCAGGCGTGGCTGACGCAGGCCGCGTCGAAGGCGCAGTTCGAGGTGCAGAGCTCGAAGCCGCCGAAGGTCGCGGAGGCGGACGCCTGCGTCAGGGTCGAGTCGATCGCGGCGACGACCGCGACGCCGGCGCAGCTCGCGTCGACCGCGATGTTGCAGGTGGTGAGGACGAGGTCGCCTCCGGGCCCGGTCAGGGTGGCGCTCTTCGAGCCGCCGGGGAAGGTGCCCCGGTTCGTGGTCACCGAGATGCTTCCGCTGGCCCCGCCCGCGACGTGCACCGCGACCGTGTTCGTCCCGTTCGCCAGGACCGTCGCCGGCGTGGCGGTGACGGCGAGGCTGCTGGCCACCGGCCCCGCCTTGCTCGACTTGCCGCAGCCGAGGACGAAGGTGGAGAAAAGGGCTACCGTGGCAGCGGTCAGAGCTCGAGTGGTCATGACGTAGGAACCCCTTTCCGAGGCCCGGGGGAGTATCCCGGACCCGGAGTGACGAGTCAACTAGCAGTCCGACCGGGAGAGTCGGCGTGAACGACGGCGAGGCGATGCGCGAGGCGCTCTCCCTCGCCCGGGAGGCGGCGGCGGCCGGCGAGGTCCCGGTGGGCGCGGTCGCGCTCCTCGACGGGCGCGTCGTCGGGCGCGGCCGGAACCGCCGCGAGGCCGACCGCGACCCGACCGCACACGCCGAGCTGCTCGCCATCCAGGAGGCTGCGCGCGCGCTGGGGCGCTGGCGGCTCTCGGGCGTGTCGCTGGTGGTCACGCTCGAGCCCTGTGCCATGTGCGCCGGCGCCATGGTGCTGGCGCGCATCGACCGGCTCGTCTTCGGCGCTGGAGACCCGAAGGCCGGCGCCGCGGGGTCGCTCCTCGACCTCTCCTGCGACCCCCGGCTCAACCACCGTTTCGCGGTGGAGCGGGGCCTGCTGGCCGAGGAGTGCGGGGCGCTGCTGCGCGCCTTCTTCGACGAGCGGCGGCGCCGGGGCGAGGACCCGGAGGCCGCGGGACCCGCGCTTGGCTCCGCGGGGGAAATCGGCTAGATCCGCGCGCGGAGAGCTGGCCGAGCCTGGTCGAAGGCGCCTGACTCGAAATCAGGTGTACCGGCAACGGTACCGGGGGTTCGAATCCCTCGCTCTCCGAAATGGGGGAGCGCAGGCTCCCCGCCGCGAAGCGAAGCGGGGAGCCGAGCACTCCCCCATATGAATGGAGAGGTGACCGAGCGGCCGAAGGTGCACGACTGGAAATCGTGTGTCCGCCCAAAAGGTGGACCGTGGGTTCAAATCCCACCCTCTCCGCCAACTTCGAGAAGTGGAGCCGGCCCAGAATCCTCGGGCGACGTGGGAGCTTCCGAACCCCGCCAGGCCCGGAAGGGAGCAACGGTAGGAGGCCCTCCGTGCGCCCGGGGATTGTGGGCCGGCTCGCCCTATAATCCCTGCCCCGTCCACCCGGACCCGCATGACGTACCTCGCCCTCGCCCGCAAGTACCGCCCCCGCACCTTCGCGGAGATGGCCGGCCAGGAGCACGTCGTCCGCACGCTCACGAACGCGCTCCAGCGCGGCCAGGTGGCGCACGCCTTCCTCTTCACCGGGCCGCGCGGCGTGGGGAAGACCAGCGCGGCGCGGCTCGTCGCCCGGGCGCTGAACTGCGAGAAGGGACCGACGGCCGAGCCCTGCGGCGCCTGCGCCCCGTGCCGCGAGATCCCCGAGGGCCGCGCCGTCGACGTCGTCGAGATCGACGCCGCCTCCAACAACGGCGTCGACAACGTCCGCGACCTGGTCGAGGCGGTGAAGTACCGGCCGGCGCGGGACCGCTGCAAGGTCTTCGTCGTGGACGAGGTCCACATGCTCTCGCAGGGGGCCTTCAACGCCCTGCTGAAGACGCTCGAGGAGCCGCCGCCCCACGTCACCTTCGTCCTCGCCACCACCGACGTCCACCGGGTGCCGGACACCATCGTCTCCCGCTGCCAGCGCTTCGACTTCCGGCGCCTCACCACCGCGGAGATCGCGAAGCAGCTCGGCCGCGTGGCGGCGGCCGAGGGGATGCAGCTCTCCGCGGCCGCGCTCGGGCTGGTGGCGCGCGCCGCCGAGGGGGGGATGCGGGACGCGCTCTCGCTCCTCGACCGGCTCCGCGCCGCCTGCGGCGACTCGCCCGCCGACGCCGAGGTCGCCGAGGCGCTCGGCGTCGTCGAGGGGGCCGCGGTGGCGCGCCTCGCCTGGGGCCTCCTGCGCCGCGACGGCGCCGCGGTGCTGGCGGAGGTGTCGGGGCTGTACCAGCGCGGGCTGGAGATGCGGCGCGTGGCCGAGGAGGTGGTGCGCCACCTGCGAAACGTCGCGGTGGCGAAGCTCGCCCCCGGTGCGCCGCTCGACCTCTCCGACGCGGAACGCGCCGAGGTCCTGGCCCAGGCCGAGGCGGTGCCGGCGGCGCAGATCGCGCGGCTCTTCGACGTCGCCCAGAAAGCGGCGGCCGAGGTTCGGATCGCCGAGCAGCCGCGCTACGCGCTCGAGGTCGGGCTCCTGAAGGGCGCCTTCCTCGCGCCCGGGGCCGAGCTGGCCGAGCTCGCGGCGCGGCTCGAGGCGATGGCGGGCCCTGGGTCGCCCCCGGCCGCGAACCCGCCGCCGACCGCGAGCCCGACCTCGACCCCGACTCTCCCCCTCACCCCTGCCCTCTCCCCCGCCGGGGCGGGGGAGAGGGGGACTGGACTCGGTACCTCCCCGACCGCGCCTCCGACCCCGGAGGCCTCCTCCCTCTCCCCCGCAGGGGGAGAGGGTCAGGGTGAGGGGGGAGAAGCGCCGTCGGCCGATCCCTGGCGCGCCATCGTCGAGGCGGTGGAGGCGGCCAGCGCCATCGCCGGCAGCGCCCTCCGGCAGGCCGTGCCGCTGCGGATCGCCGAGGGCGAGGTGGCGGTGCGACTGCCGCCCGGTCCGGCGCAGAGCGCCGAGCGCAAGCGGGGCGAGATCGAGGCGGCGCTCTCGCGCCACCTCGGCAGGGCGACGCGCCTGGCGGTCGAGGTGGCGGCGGCGCCGCCGCCCGACGCCGCCTCGCCGGCCTCCCTCGCCGCGGCGGAGCAGGCCTCCCGCGAGGCGCGCTCGGCCCGGGTGCGGGAGACCGCGCGGGCGCACGGCGCCATCCGCGAGGCCGCCCGCATCCTCGAGGGCGAGGTCGGGGGCATCGAGGAGCTGTAGCCCACGGAGGAACCATGGCCGTCGCCGACCCCATCGCGCGGCTGGTCCGGGAGCTCGCGCGACTTCCCGGCATCGGCGAGAAGACGGCGCAGCGGCTGGCCTTCCACATCCTCGAGGAGGGTCCCGACTACGCCGGCCGCCTCGCCGAGGCGGTGGCCGCGGTGGTCCGCGACGTGCGCCTCTGCTCCTCCTGCCAGACGCTCACCGACCGCGACCCCTGCCCCATCTGCGCCGATCCGGAGCGCGACGCCCGCGTCCTGTGCGTGGTCGAGGGCGTGCCCGACCTGGTGGCGGTGGAGCGGACGCACGAGTTCCGCGGCCGCTACCACGTCCTCCACGGGGCGCTCTCCCCGCTCGAGGGCGTGGGCCCGGGAGACCTCAAGATCCGCGAGCTCTTGCTCCGCCTGGAGCGCGAGCCCTGCGAGGAGATCGTCATCGCCACGAACCCGGACGTGGAAGGAGAGGCGACGGCGCTCTACCTCGCCAAGCTCCTCAGGCCGGTGGGCATGCGGCTGACGCGCATCGCCCAGGGCGTTCCCATGGGCGGTGATCTCGAATACGCTGACCAGGTCACCCTGGCCCGGGCGCTCGCGGGCCGGCGCGAGATCTAGCGCCGGGCGCGGCGCGCGGTCCGGGAGCGGGGGAGCCGGCAGCGTGCACCCCGCGAGCGGGCGGCGCGGCGGCGAATTGCCTGCCGCCTGGAACCCTGCTATTCGGCTGGCCGTACGCGAAGTTCGGGGCGCGACTTCATGAAGACCAGCCTGGTCATGTACGAGGAGGAGTTCAAGCAGGTCGCGGCGATCTGCGACCGCCTCACGCGCGACGCCAACGCCAAGGTCGTCTTCCTCGTGGACAAGAACGGCCAGCTCATCGCCTCCAGCGGCCAGGCACAGAACCTGGACACCACCTCGCTCGCCTCGCTCACCGCCGGCAACGTCGCCGCCATGGGCGGCCTCGCCAAGCTCATCGGGGAGAAGGAGTTCCCCAACCAGTTCCACGAGGGCGAGAAGGAATCGCTCCACATGAGCATCGTGGCGGGCCGGGTGGTCCTGGTGGTCATCTTCGACGCCAAGAGCTCCCTCGGACTGGTGCGGCTGCGCGTGAAGAAGGCCGGGGAGGAGCTCGCCCGGGTCTTCGACGCGCTGGCGAGCAAGCAGGCGACGCCGGGGGCGCAGAGCCCGTTCGCCGAGATCACCGACGACGACATCGACAACCTGTTCAGCGAGTAGCGATGAGCTTCATCAACTACAGCTCGCGCGAGATCAACTGCAAGATCGTCTACTACGGCCCCGGCCTGTGCGGGAAGACGACCAACCTCCAGTACATCTACGCGAAGACGAACCCGGAGGCGAAGGGGAAGATGATCTCCCTCGCCACCGAGACCGAGCGCACGCTCTTCTTCGACTTCCTTCCCCTGTCGCTGGGCGAGATCCGCGGCTTCAAGACGCGCTTCCACCTCTACACCGTCCCGGGCCAGGTGTTCTACGACGCCTCCCGCAAGCTCATCCTCAAGGGCGTGGACGGGGTGGTCTTCGTCGCCGACTCGCAGATCGAGCGCACCGAGGCGAATCTCGAGTCGG